>NZ_JBHXJK010000277.1:0-1115 GCF_042723255.1 Amycolatopsis thailandensis | reverse complement strand
GGCCCCGGTGCTTGCGCTAGGCGCAAGGAAGGGGGCCTTCATGTACTTGAGCCGCCGCTGCTGGTGCGGCAAGCGTGGCGAGTGACTTCCGGCTAAGCCTTGGCCGTCTCCACCAGGAGCTTCGCCGCCACCGTCGCCCCATCGGTCCGGATCGTATCCGCCACGGCCTTCGCCCGAGCCCGCGTTTCCGGGGACAGGACCGTCGTCAGCGCGGCCGACAGCGACTCGACGGTCGGCGTCGGATCCTGGTGCGCCACACCGATTCCCAGCTCCGCCACCCGCGAGGCCCAATACGGCTGGTCCGCGATCCGGGGGACGACCACCTGGGGCGCGCCCGCCCGCGAGGCCGTCGTCGTGGTCCCCGCGCCGCCGTGGTGCACGACGGCGGCCACGCGGCGGAAGAGTGCTTGCTGATTGACCTCGCCGACGACGAAACAATCGTCCGCGTCGTCGATCGAGGCCAGTCCGGCCCAGCCACGCGCGAGCAGGATCCGCCGCCCCAGCGTCCGCAGTGCCTCGATGGCCACCCGGGCGATGTCCTTCGGCGCGTACGCGGCCATGCTGCCGAAGCCGACGTACACCGGCGGCTCGCCGGCTTCCAGGAACTTTTCGAGGTCGTCCGGCAAGGGGCGGTCGTCGGGCTGGATCCACGCTCCCGTTTGGACGATGTCGAGGTCCGTCATCCCTTCCGACGGGCACAAGACCGGGTCGGCGGCCAGCCACGGCGAGCCGGTGAAGACGTGGTCGCGGACGTTGTCCACCGGCGGCAGCCCGATGGCCGCCCGGTGCTCGTCGAGCGCGCCGCCGTACAACGCGTTCACCCGTTGGGCGTCCTGCTGCCACAGCACCCGGTTGTCCGTCTCGCCCTCCGGAGACGGCGTGCCCGGCCGCAGGCCCGGGGCGAAATGCCGCGACGGCAGCCCGAAAATGTGGAAACACGCGTACACGTAAGGAATTCCCCGCTTCTCGGCCACGTCCCGCGCGCCGGCGGGCAGTAGCCCGGTCGCCAGGATGGCGTCGCAGTCCGCCGCTGCGGCGGAGAGTGTCTCGAATCGGGCGGCGACCAGCGCGGGCGCGAGTTTCAGCGCGTCTTCCCCTGTCGTTGGCTTCGGTCC
>NZ_JBHXJK010000276.1:0-1137 GCF_042723255.1 Amycolatopsis thailandensis | reverse complement strand
TGAGGGACCCTAGGTCCCTCAAGGAGGCCTTCACGGACTTCTGGAGAAGTTATCCACAAGGGGTGGGTTATCCACAGGGCGGCGAAAAGGGTCTCGCGATCGCCGTGCCGTCTGGCCCACGCTGTGATCATGAACAAACGCGGCAGGTGGGCTGAGCACCCCGAACTACTCCAACAACGCAGTCGTCAGGGCGTCATCAAGGCGACGACCTTGGAATCGCTCGACATGACCAGCAAGGTCATCTACCGAAGATGCCTTCCGGGCGGCCCTTGGCAACGCCTGTTACCAGGAATCATTCTCCTGCACCAGGCTCCCCCGACAGTCGAGGAACGGGTGATCGGCGCACTGCTGCACGCGGGCCCACACGCACTCGTGACCGGGGTGGAGGCTTGTCGCCGACATGGTCTACGCCCCCGCGAGCTACCTCCGGACGACGATGTCCACGTCCTCATTCCCCACGAGCACAAAGTCCGCAGCGCCGAATTCGTGACCGTCGAGCGAACCCATCGTTTACCGGAACCTCGAATCCGCGACAACGTACCGCTGGCACCGCTCGTCCGCGCGACCACGGACGCCTGCCGGCGACTGCGGACGGTCGAACCCATCGGCCGGCTTCTCGTCGAGGCGATTCAGCGCGGCCGGTGTTCGCCCGAAGCGCTCGCCCATGAACTGAACACGGGCTCGAAGCGCGGCACGGCGATTCCCCGCCGGATTCTCGGCGAGTGGAAGGATCTTTGCTCCGTGGCGGAGGCAAGGGCGAAGATCCTGAGCCGGAGCCTCACCTTCCAGCCGAGCCACTGGAATCCACGGATCTGTGACAGCCGAGGCGAATACATCGGCCGTCCTGACGCCTGGTGGGATGACGTCGCACTCGCGTGGGAGATCGACTCGTTCGACTTTCACTTCTACCGCGAGGACTACAAGCGCACTGTCTTGCGCAACACCCGCTACGCAACGGCTGGGATCACCGTCGTTCAGACCTTGCCTTCCCGGCTGATGGCAGACCCCGCCGGAGTACTGGCCGAACTCGAAGCGGCTCACCTCGCCGCCTCCGCACGCCCGCGCCCACCCGTCAGCCTGGTCGACCGTGCTGCTTGATAGTCCGTGAAGGCCTCCTTGAGGGACCCTGGGTCCCTC
>NZ_JBHXJK010000274.1:720-1209 GCF_042723255.1 Amycolatopsis thailandensis | reverse complement strand
GACGCGAAGTTCTTGCCCGGCTCGACCAGCATCGGACACACGTCCTGGCCCATCTGGACGGCGGTGTTGGGGTCGCCGTAGCCCACCCCTGCGTTGTTCAGGGC
The DNA here is from genome assembly GCF_042723255.1 of Amycolatopsis thailandensis. Classification (NCBI taxonomy): domain Bacteria; kingdom Bacillati; phylum Actinomycetota; class Actinomycetes; order Pseudonocardiales; family Pseudonocardiaceae; genus Amycolatopsis; species Amycolatopsis thailandensis. The sequence goes on along the minus strand of NZ_JBHXJK010000274.1, from coordinate 1,105 downwards.
GTTCAGGAACGAAGTATCGGTCGGATCGTTCGGCGCCGGGACCGGGTCGGCTTGCGCAGGGACTGCCAACGCGAGGGCGGCGGCGACGGCACCTGCGGTCGCCAGGAAGGCACGAGCGGCCATGTTGAGCTCCTCAGCTATCACGCAGAACCCTTACATCGCTCTGCTCACTTGGGCAACAGTTGTTTACCAGGGTCACAGGAACAACACGTTTCGATAAAGGTTCGCCCACTATGCGTTTCCTGTGCTGCTGCCGTGACTCCAGCATGCATGTCGACATGCATGCCACCAAGCTTGTCGCGATTGCTCCCCGGATAGTTACTAGCTTCGGGAACATCTCGGTGCAGGTGCAGAGTTGTGCTGAATGCAGTTGTGCCCTGAACCA
>NZ_JBHXJK010000274.1:0-710 GCF_042723255.1 Amycolatopsis thailandensis | reverse complement strand
GAGGACGCGTAGATGGCCACCGTAGATCAGAAGGCCACAGACCAAAAAGACACGGCCGGATTCTGGTTCGACCCGCTGTGCCCGTGGTGCTGGATCACCTCACGCTGGATCCTCGAAGTCGAGAAGGTCCGCGATATCGACGTGCAGTTCCACGTCATGAGCCTGGCGGTGCTCAACGAGGGCCGTGACCTGCCCGAGAACTATCAGGAACTGATGAAGAAGGCGTGGGGCCCGGTCCGGGTCGCCATCGCCGCCGAGCAACTCAAGGGTCCGGAGATCCTCAGCCCGCTCTACACCGCGATGGGCTTCCGGATTCACAACCAGAACGACAAAGACCTCGATCAGGTCATCGCGCAGTCCCTCGACGAGGTCGGTCTGCCCGCCGAACTGGCCGAGGCCGCCACGACCGACAAGTACGACGAGGAACTGCGCAAGAGCCATCACGCCGGTATGGACGCCGTGGGTGACGACGTCGGCACCCCGACCATCCACGTCAACGGTGTCGCATTCTTCGGCCCGGTGCTCTCGAAGATCCCGCGCGGTGAAGAAGCCGGCAAGCTCTGGGATGCGTCGGTGACGTTCGCGTCCTACCCGCATTTCTGGGAGCTCAAGCGCTCCCGTACGGAGGCACCCGAGTTCGACTGACGGGTGCACCGCACGCGAAATCGCGGTACCGGTTGCGTGACACCGCGGCGCACGCCACGGAGTAG
>NZ_JBHXJK010000273.1:0-1415 GCF_042723255.1 Amycolatopsis thailandensis | reverse complement strand
GAAGTACATGAAGGCCCCCTTCCTCTTGGGTTCTAGTGGTGGTTGCAACACCTGACTTGTTCGGGGGTTGTGTTGTTTGAGATCCGTGGGGACAGGTCGCCTCAGGGGCCAAGGATGTTGTGTGCCGAGCGCCGGGCTTATCTTGATCTTGTGGCGCAAGGGATGGGCACTGCGGAGGCGTGCCGGAGGGTCGGGATCAACCGCCGCACCGGGCACCGGTGGCGGCAGGGGCGTGTGAGTCAGGCGGGGCGGACGGCGAGTGGGTCGTCCGCCCCGCCGTCGCGTCCGGCCGTGCACGAGTCTCCGTCGGCGGGCCGCCCGCCTGCTGACGGGGCACGGGTTCCGGCCACCCGGTTTCTGTCCCAGGACGAGCGGTTGCTGATCGCTGACCTGGTGCGGGCCGGGGACGGTCCCCGGGAGATCGGCCGCCGGATCGGGCGTCCTGCCTCGACGGTCAGCCGGGAACTGGGCCGCAACGCCGACCCCGACACGGGTGAGTACCTTCCCCACACCGCGCAGGCCCGTGCCATGGCCCGCCGGCCCCGGCCCAAACCGGGCAAGATCGCGACCAACCCCGAGCTGCGGGACCGGATCCAAGCCATGCTGGACGACCGGTGCAGCCCGGAACAGGCCAGCAATCGGCTGCGCCGTGATCACCCCGACCGGCCGGAGCTGCACGTGGTCCACGAAACGATCTATCAAGCACTGTATGTCCAAGGCCGCGGTGAGCTGCGCCGCGAACTCAAGGCCGCGTTACGCACCGGCCGCACCCGCCGCAAACCCCGCGGCACCGGCGAACAACGCCAGCCCCGGTTCACCACGCCGATGGTGATGATCAGCGAACGCCCGGCCGAAGCGGCCGACCGCGCCGTCCCAGGTCACTGGGAAGGCGACCTCATCATCGGTGAGAACGGGGCATCCGCGATCGGCACCCTCGTCGAACGCTCCACCCGCTACGTCATGCTCGTGTACCTCGGCCAGTCCCGCACCGCCGAACACGTCCGCGACGCACTCATCACCACCATCAGAACCCTGCCCGAACACCTGCGCCGCTCCCTGACCTGGGACCAAGGCGCGGAAATGGCACGACACCACGAATTCAGCATCGCCACCGCCATGCCCGTCTACTTCTGCGACCCCCACACACCCTGGCAACGCGGCTCCAACGAGAACACCAACGGCCTGCTCCGCGAATACTTCCCCAAAAGCACCGACCTCAGCATCCACACCCCCGACGACCTCGCCGCCGTCGCCGCCCAACTCAACCGCCGCCCACGCAAAACGCTCGGCTGGGACACCCCAGCCGAGCGCTTGACTAAACTCCTGACCGAAACCAGCTAACCACCCGTGTTGCAACCACCCCCGGAATCCGCCCCTTGCGATAGGCGCAAGGAAGGGGGCCTTCATGTACTTCA
>NZ_JBHXJK010000272.1:0-1572 GCF_042723255.1 Amycolatopsis thailandensis | reverse complement strand
CCCCATAGGACGGAAAGTGTCCTATGGGGACCCCTCATGACACCAGGGAGCGACGGGACTCAAGCGCGCTTCACGGCTTCGATGGTGAAACTCGCCGCCAGTCGCTGCGGATCCTTCGTCAGCCGCCATTCTTCGGTCGCGTCGTTCCGGGTCATGAACCCCGGCAGCGCGTTCCACGGCACACTGTCGTGCTCCACCAGCCGCGTCAGCGTCAGCCCGGCGTCGAGCAGCGAAGTGACGATCTGGCCCAGCCCGTGGTTCCACTCGTGTGTGCGGTTGTTCTCGAACGCGACGTCGGTGTCCACATAGGTCCCCGGCTCGTCGAACACCAGCGGCTCGGCCTGCTCGAAATACGGATACCGCGGCGTGATCTGCGGCTGGGTCTCGTCGAGAGTACCCAGCATCGGGTGCATGTCCCGGATGAACAGCCGCCCGCCCGGCCGCAGCAACGCGCCGACGACCTGTCCCCAGCGGGCGATGTCCGGCAGCCAGCAGATCGCGCCGATTCCCGTGTAGACGAGGTCGAAACGCCCGGCGCCCAGCACATCGACGGCACCGTACACATCGGACTCGTGATAGTCGATCTCCGCGCCCGTCTCGGCGGCCAGCCGTCGCGCGATCTCCAGCGCGGGCGCGGAAAAGTCGAGTCCGGTCATCCGCGCGCCCAGCCGGGACAGGGAAAGCGTGTCCGTGCCGATATGACACTGGAGGTGCACCCCGCGCGCACCGGAGACGTCGCCGAGCAGCGGCCGGTCGAAGGTGACCACACCGCTGAGATGCGCGGGATCCGCGACGAACTTCCGGTAGCCGTAATCCACCGAATCGGCGTGAGCCGGAGCGCGTTCGTCCCAGTTCGCGCGGTTGACGGTGACGTAATCCGTCACGAGGTCGCGGCCTTTTCGGCGGCGCTGCGCAAGACGCAGAATTCGTTGCCTTCGGGGTCGCCGAGGACGGCCCAGCCGGTGCCGTCCGGATTGCGCCGGTCGTGCAGGAGGGTCGCGCCGAGCTTCAGCAGGCGTTCCACTTCTTCGTCGCGCGGGATGTCGGGTTCGAGGCAGAGATGGATGCGGTTCTTGACCGTCTTCGGTTCCGGGACCTGCCCGAAGAACAGCGTGACACCGTTGTCCATCACGATGATCGCCTCGGGGTCGCCGGGCACGTCGTCGTCGGCCATCGGCTTGCCGACGACGCCGCTCCAGAACCGTCCCAGTTCGTAGGCGTCGGCGCAGTCGAAGAAGAAGTTTTGCACTACAGAGGCCATGAGACCGCAGTCTGCCTGAGCCCGCGAGCCCCTGCCAACGCTTTAAAGCGCGACGAGTCCTGAGTACAGGTGCTCGTGCGCGGTGCCAAGTCCGTGAAGGCCTCCTTCCCTACTTTCAGGGTAGTGAAGGAGGCCTTCACGACCAGGCGAGCCATCACCGCCGCACCAGGCGCACGGCCTCGCAGCAGAGCGTTGCGAAAGTGGCTTTCGCACCGTTGAAGGTTGCGAAAGTGGCTTTCGCAACGGTGTCCTGGCAGGTGCCAAAGTCCGTGAAGGCCTCCTTGAGGGACCCAGAGTCCCTCAAGGAGGCC
>NZ_JBHXJK010000271.1:0-1669 GCF_042723255.1 Amycolatopsis thailandensis | reverse complement strand
GTACAGGTGGTGCATGGCTGTCGTCAGCTCGTGTCGTGAGATGTTGGGTTAAGTCCCGCAACGAGCGCAACCCTTATCCTACGTTGCCAGCGCGTCATGGCGGGGACTCGTGGGAGACTGCCGGGGTCAACTCGGAGGAAGGTGGGGATGACGTCAAGTCATCATGCCCCTTATGTCCAGGGCTTCACACATGCTACAATGGCTGGTACAGAGGGCTGCGATACCGCGAGGTGGAGCGAATCCCTTAAAGCCGGTCTCAGTTCGGATCGCAGTCTGCAACTCGACTGCGTGAAGTCGGAGTCGCTAGTAATCGCAGATCAGCAACGCTGCGGTGAATACGTTCCCGGGCCTTGTACACACCGCCCGTCACGTCATGAAAGTCGGTAACACCCGAAGCCCATGGCCCAACCCGCAAGGGGGGGAGTGGTCGAAGGTGGGACTGGCGATTGGGACGAAGTCGTAACAAGGTAGCCGTACCGGAAGGTGCGGCTGGATCACCTCCTTTCTAAGGAGCAACACATCCACAGTCCTCGGGATACCCGGGATCAGCGCTGTGGAGTGGCCAGGGTTTCACCACCGAATGTGTGGTGGCGCTGGTTGCTCAAGGAATTGTGGAACTACTGGTTATGGCCTGAGGTCAGGTTGCCGGCAAGTGCGAGTACTGCTCCTTGTGAGCGTGGAAAGTGTTCTGCCGGGTCTGGTCGATGATCGTTCACTACGCACACTGTTGGGTCCTGAGGCAACACGCCGAAGGGTGAAACCCCCTGGGAGTTTGTTTCTGGTGTGGTGTTTGAGAACTGTAGAGTGGATGCGAGCATCTTTGTGGTCAAGTTATTAAGGGCACATGGTGGATGTCTTGGCTTCAGGAGCCGATGAAGGACGTGGGAGGCTGCGATATGCCTCGGGGAGCTGTCAACCGAGCTGTGATCCGAGGATTTCCGAATGGGGAAACCCAGCACCAGTTATGTGGTGTTACCCGCATCTGAATATATAGGGTGTGTGGAGGGAACGCGGGGAAGTGAAACATCTCAGTACCCGTAGGAAGAGAAAACAACCGTGATTCCGTGAGTAGTGGCGAGCGAAAGCGGAAGAGGCTAAACCATGCACATGTCAAGCTGTCAGGCGTTGTGTGTGTGGTGTTGTGGGACCCGCCTTGAAGAGACTGACATTTCTTCGGGTTGATGTGCTGGTTAGTGGAACGCCTTGGGATGGGCGACCGGAGTGGGTGAGAGTCCCGTACGCGAAAACCAGTTTCAGAGACCTTGGTGGTGTTCCCGAGTAGCAGCGAGCTCGTGGAATTTGCTGTGAATCTGCCGGGACCACCCGGTAAGCCTAAATACTTCCTGAAGACCGATAGCGGACTAGTACCGTGAGGGAAAGATGAAAAGTACCCCGGGAGGGGAGTGAAAGAGTACCTGAAACCGTGTGCCTACAAGCCGTCAGAGCCCGAGCACATCCTTGTGATGTTGAGGTGATGGCGTGCCTTTTGAAGAATGAGCCTGCGAGTTAGTGCTGCGTGGCGAGGTTAACCCGTGTGGGGTAGCCGTAGCGAAAGCGAGTCTGAATAGGGCGATTGAGTCGCGTGGTCTAGACCCGAAGCGGAGTGATCTACCCATGGCCAGGCTGAAGCGTCGGTAAGACGACGTGGAGGGCCGAACCCACTTAGGTT
>NZ_JBHXJK010000270.1:0-1723 GCF_042723255.1 Amycolatopsis thailandensis | reverse complement strand
GGGTGGGATACCTCATCTTGGAACAGGCTTCCCGCTTAGATGCCTTCAGCGGTTATCCCTTCCGAACGTGGCCAACCAGCCATGCCACTGGCGTGACAACTGGCATACCAGAGGTTCGTCCGTCCCGGTCCTCTCGTACTAGGGACAGCCTTCCTCAAGTATCCTACGCGCGCGGCGGATAGGGACCGAACTGTCTCACGACGTTCTAAACCCAGCTCGCGTGCCGCTTTAATGGGCGAACAGCCCAACCCTTGGGACCTACTCCGGCCCCAGGATGCGACGAGCCGACATCGAGGTGCCAAACCATGCCGTCGATATGGACTCTTGGGCAAGATCAGCCTGTTATCCCCGGGGTACCTTTTATCCGTTGAGCGACACCCCTTCCACCAGGTGGTGCCGGATCACTAGTCCCGACTTTCGTCCCTGCTCGACATGTCTGTCTCACAGTCAAGCTCCCTTGTGCACTTGCACTCAACACCTGATTGCCAACCAGGCTGAGGGAACCTTTGGGCGCCTCCGTTACTCTTTAGGAGGCAACCGCCCCAGTTAAACTACCCATCAGGCACTGTCCCTGAACCAGATCATGGTCCGAGGTTCAGATTCCCAATCCGACCAGAGTGGTATTTCAACAACGACTCCACCAACACTAGCGTGCCGGCTTCACAGTCTCCCACCTATCCTACACAAGCCGAACCGAAAACCAATACCAAACTATAGTAAAGGTCCCGGGGTCTTTCCGTCCTGCCGCGCGTAACGAGCATCTTTACTCGTAGTGCAATTTCGCCGGGCCTGTGGTTGAGACAGCCGGAAAGTCGTTACGCCATTCGTGCAGGTCGGAACTTACCCGACAAGGAATTTCGCTACCTTAGGATGGTTATAGTTACCACCGCCGTTTACTGGCGCTTAAATTCTCAGCTTCACCCCGAAGGGTTAACCGGTCCTCTTAACGTTCCAGCACCGGGCAGGCGTCAGTCCATATACATCGTCTTGCGACTTCGCATGGACCTGTGTTTTTAGTAAACAGTCGCTTTCCGCTGGTCTCTGCGGCCACCCACCCCTAGTCCGCACGGGACTTCAGAGTGTTTGGCCCCCCTTCTCCCGAAGTTACGGGGGCATTTTGCCGAGTTCCTTAACCACAGTTCACCCGATCGCCTTAGTATTCTCTACCTGACCACCTGTGTTGGTTTGGGGTACGGGCCGTGCACGCACTCGCTAGAGGCTTTTCTCGGCAGCATAGGATCACTCTACTTCACCTCAATCGGCTACGCATCACGTCTCAGCCTTAATGAACGGCGGATTTGCCTACCGTTCGGCCTACACGCTTACACCAGTACTACCACTCACTGGCGGAGCTACCTTCCTGCGTCACCCCATCACTCGACTACTACGGAATCAGATCCCACGCTCCACACTCGCGCATCCACCCGAAGGCTTCAACACGAGGCTTTGGGTGGTTAGTATCAACCGCCTCATCCTGGGCGCACGTGCTCGGGTACGGGAATATCAACCCGTTATCCATCGACTACGCCTGTCGGCCTCGCCTTAGGTCCCGACTTACCCTGGGCGGATTAGCCTGGCCCAGGAACCCTTGGTCATCCGGCGGCAGAGTTTCTCACTCTGCATTCGCTACTCATGCCTGCATTCTCACTCCCACACCCTCCACGACTGGCTTCCGCCGCCGCTTCCCTGGATGCAGGACGCTCCCCTACCCATCCACACGACT
>NZ_JBHXJK010000269.1:0-2271 GCF_042723255.1 Amycolatopsis thailandensis | reverse complement strand
CCCACCACCGAATCCCCTTCCTTGCTTGGTCTGGGGTGTGGGTTTTTTTTTATACCCGTCCTTACCCGTGGGTCGTTTATTCCCCCCTTTACTACCTTCAGGGTAGGCAAGGAGGCCTTCACGGACCGGACTCGCCACCCGCCGCAGCTCATACCTCGGCTCGGCGCGGTCTGGCGGGTCGGCGGTGATGCGAAAGCCACTTTCGCAACGGTGAAGGTTGCGAAAGTGGCTTTCACAACACCTCCCGACACCACCCACGCACAGGTCGGTCCAGGTGGTCGTGAGTGGCGTTCCGGGTTAGAGCGGACCGGCGTTTACCTACCCTCGGCTGCCAGGGCGCGACGATGTAGGAATTGGGACGTTGAACGTCCCAATTCCTACATCGTCACCCGGGACGCCCAGTCTTGGACCGGCTTCACTCGACCGCCGATCACCCCAGTGGACAGGTAAATACGGGTCCGCCAGAACCCGAAACGCCACTCACGACCCGCTCACGCGACTTAGCCGGAACCCTGACCCTGAAAGTAGGGAAGGAGGCCTTCACGGACCGGACTCGCGACCCGCCGCAGCCAGGACCCAGCGGAGTACCCAAGACATGGTTTGCTCCACCGTCCTCATCACTCACGACCGTCGCCGCACACGTAAGTCACATTCCACGTCACTCGCGGGTGTCGTATGATCGAGTCATCGGGGTAGAAACGTGCTGAGCACGCGCATACACGAGATCAAATGATCCGTCACTCCTTCACCTCGAAGGAGTCGACCTTTGCGTTCCCCCGTTCAGAGCCGTTCCCTGAAGGACGCGTGGCCCGCCCTGGCCGGGCTCTCGGCCGTGTTCCTGTTCGAGATGCTCGACAACTCGATCCTCAACGTCGCGTTGCCGACCATCGGCCGCGAACTCGCCGCCTCGACGACCACCCTGCAATGGGTGACCGGGGCGTATTCCGTCGTGTTCGGCGGGCTGATGCTGGCCTTCGGCGCGCTGGCCGACCGGGTGGGCAGGCGCAAGGTCATGCTCATCGGACTCGTGCTCCTCGCCGTGGCGAGCCTGGCCACGGCGTTCGTCACCGTCGCGTGGCAGCTGATCGCCGTCCGGGCGGTCATGGGCGTCGCGGCGGCGATGACGACACCGGGGTCGCTCGCCCTCGCGTTCCGCCTGTTCGACGAGGACGTGCTGCGCGTCCGCGCGACCACCCTCATCTCGACCGTGGGCCTGGTCGGGCTGGCCCTCGGCCCCACCGCCGGCGGACTCGCGCTGGCCGTCGCGCCGTGGCAGGCACTGCTGCTGGTGAACGTGCCGGTCGCCGCGCTCGCGTTCCTCGGCATCCGGACCGGCATCCCCGCCGACGATCCCGCCGAGCTGCACCGCGATCCGATCGACGTCGCGGGTGCCGTGCTGGGAACCGCGACGATCGTCCTCGCGCTGCTGGCTCCCACGCTCTTCGTCGAAGAAGGCGGCGCGTCAGGTCTGCCGTGGGCTGTCACCGCGGCCGCGCTCGTCGTCGGAACCGGCTTCGTCCTTCGTCAGAAGACCGCCCGGCATCCCTTGCTGGACCTGAAGCTCGTCGCCCGCCCTCTGGTGTCCAGCGGTCTGGCGTTCAAGGCTTCGGCCGGGCTGGCGACCGCCGGGCTCGGCTACCTCGTGACCCTGCACCTGCAGTTCGGTCTCGGCTGGGCCCCCGCCGAAGCGGCACTCGGAATGCTGCCCCAGATCGTCGTCCTGATCGCCGGTGGCGCGCTCATCACCCCGCTGATCACCCGCGTCGGCCTCGCGAAGGCCGCCTGGCTCAGTGCCGCCGCGGTCGTGTGCGGGCTGGCCGTCTACACCGCGTTCGGCGGGCTCGGCTACGTCTGGATCGCCGTCGCTCTCGCCCTCGTCGCGGTGGGCATGCGCGTGGTCGGTGTCGTAGCGGGCACCAACGTGATGCGCGGCCTGCCCGAGAACCGGACCACCATCGGGGCGGCGCTGGTCGACACCGCCAGCGAGGTCACGACCGGGATCGGCATCGCGCTCAGCGGCACCATCCTGGCGCTGGTCTTCCCCGGCGCGCTGACGGCGGCTCTGGGATCGGCCGACTTCCTCGCAGCGACCACCTACGCCGGGCTCGCGCTCACCGTGCTGTCCGCGGCACTCGTCGGCTTCGGCATCCTCCGCGGCCGCCGTCCCGAATAGACACGGGTGTCCTGTCGCGTGTCAAGTCCGTGAAGGCCTCCTTGAGAGACTCTGGGTCTCTCAAGGAGGCCTTGACGGACCGGCGCTCAGCAGGGGCG
>NZ_JBHXJK010000268.1:0-2342 GCF_042723255.1 Amycolatopsis thailandensis | reverse complement strand
ACATGAAGGCCCCCTTCCTTGCGCCTGTCGCAAGGAAGGGGGCCTTCATGTACTTCGAGGCCGCACTCGAAGTCCGCGTCGTTGGTCTCGCCGACTGCTGCCACACCAGCATGCGGGTGGCGCCGAAGATCGGGGCCGCCGGTTAAGGTCGGTGCCGGGAGATCGCGGCCGAAAGGGAGTGCGGAGACTTGGTGACCGGCAGGCAGTTCACCCGGCGCGAGCTGGCGCTGGACCCGGTGGAGCTGTCCACGCTCCTGCTCGGCGCGGTGATCGAAGCGACCGGTCCCGACGGCACGGTCGCCGTCCGTCTGGTCGAGGTCGAGGCCTATCGCGGACTCGACGACCCCGCGTCGCACTGCTACCGCGGCAAGACGCCGCGCAACGCGGTGATGTGGGGACCCGCGGGGCATCTCTACGTGTACTTCGTCTACGGCATGCACTTCTGCGCCAACGTCGTCGGCACCGAAGACGGGCAGCCCGGCGCCGTGCTGCTGCGCGCCGGGGAAGTGGTGTCCGGGGCGGACGTCGCCCGCGCGCGCAGGCCGTCGGCGCGGGGCAACGGCGAACTCGCCAAGGGCCCGGCCATCCTCACCTCGGTGCTCGGCATCGACCGGGCCGAGAACGGCGTCGACCTGACCGACCCCGCGTCACCCGTCCGGCTGTTCACCGGCGAACGCGTCCCCGAAGCCGACATCCGCACCGGACCGCGCGTCGGCGTCGCGATGGCGATGGACACGCCATGGCGGTTCTGGGTCGACGGATCGCCCGCGGTCTCCACCTACCGGCGGGGTGGCAAGCGACGGGCGGCCGCCCCCGGCCGATAGTCGGTTGACCTGGTGCGGGAGGATCTACAGGCGTGAGCGAGCACATCCTTGACGAGCTGACCTGGCGCGGCCTGATCGCGCAATCCACCGACACCGACGCACTGCGGCGAGACCTCGACCAAGGACCCCTCACGCTCTATTGCGGGTTCGACCCGACCGCGCCCAGCCTGCACGCCGGCAACCTCGTCCCGCTGCTGATGCTCTCGCGCTTCCAGCGCGCCGGGCACCGGCCGATCGTGCTGGCGGGCGTCGCCACCGGGATGATCGGCGACCCGCGCGACACCGGTGAGCGCAGCCTCAACACGCTGGACACCGTCTCCGCGTGGGCCGACCGGATCCGCGGTCAGCTGGAGCGGTTCGTCGACTTCGACGACTCGCCGACCGGTGCGGTCATCGAAAACAACCTGAACTGGACCGGCAAGCAGACCGTGGTCGAGTTCCTGCGCGACGTCGGCAAGCACTTCCCGGTGAACACCATGCTGAACCGGGAGACGGTGAAGCGCCGCCTCGAAGCCGACGGCATGTCCTACACCGAGTTCAGCTACCTGTTGCTGCAGTCGCAGGACTACCTGCACCTGTACCGCGAGTACGGCTGCAAGCTGCAGATCGGCGGCTCGGACCAGTGGGGCAACCTCGTCGGCGGCGTCGACCTGATCCGCCGGACCGACGGCGGGCACACGCACGCGCTGACCGCCCCGCTGGTCACTGACACCGAGGGACGCAAGTTCGGGAAGTCCACCGGCGGCGGCAGTGTCTGGCTCGACCCGGAGATGACCTCGCCGTACGCGTGGTTCCAGTACTTCGTGAACGTCGCCGACTCCGACGTCATCCGCTACCTGAGGATGTTCTCCTTCCTCGGGCAGGAGGAGATCGCGGCGCTCGCCGAGGACACCGAACAGCGCCCCCACCTGCGGTCCGCGCAGCGGAAGCTGGCGGAGGACTTCACCACCCTGGTGCACGGCGAGGAGGCGACCCGGCAGGTCATCGCCGCCAGCCAGGCCCTGTTCGGCAGGGGAGAGCTGCGCGAGCTCGACTCGTCGACGCTCGACGCCGCCATGGCCGAGGTGCCGAACGGCAAGGTCGACCCGAACGGCGAGTCGACGATCGTCGACCTGCTGATCGCCGGCGGGCTCGTCGACAGCAAGGGCGCCGCGCGCCGCACCGTCAAGGAAGGCGGGGCGTACGTCAACAACACGAAGATCGCCGACGAGGCGTGGAAGCCGTCCGCGGACGACGCTCTCCACGGCCGTTGGCTCGTCGTCCGCAAGGGCAAGCGCAACGTCGCCGGCGTGCGCGTCGGGGGCTGATCGCGGTCCCGGCCCGAAACAGGGGCCTTGACCTGCGGAAACGCAGTTAAGGTACCCCCCTGTTTCGGGCCCTCTCGGACCATGTAAAGTTCTCCAAGTCGCCAGGGAAACCGGGTGGCCGACCGGGACACGAACCAAGCTCTCGCCTCAGGCGATTGAGTGGGTGTCCCACCAAAAACTGCTAGAAATAACTGCTTCAGATAAGGCCGTG
>NZ_JBHXJK010000267.1:0-2361 GCF_042723255.1 Amycolatopsis thailandensis | reverse complement strand
CCGCTAAACGCGACGCGGCCGGGACCTGCGTTTAGCGGGCTAAACGCGACGCGCGTGGAGGTCCCGCAGGAGGAGGACCTCGGCGCCGTGGTGGATGGCCTCCCGGTTGATGTGCAGGACGAGCGTCGCGAGCGGGTACTCGGCGTACGGGCCTTCGGCCTCGCCGCAGGGGCGTTCGAGGCCTTCGGCGGTCAGGCCGCGGACGCCGTCGCGCCAACGCGCGTATGCGTCGTCGAGCTGCTCCAGCGCTTCCTTGGCCGAAGCCGCGTAGGGGAAGGTCTGATAGTCGACGGGAGGGCCGCCGAAATGCGACGCGGTCCGCATCGCGAAGACGCCGACGATGATGTGGGCGAGACGCCAGGCGATGGTCGTGACCGGCGGCGGCGACGGCTCCGGATACGCCCAGTCGATCATGAGCTTGCCCGTCTCGTCCGGCCGGATCGTCCAGCAGTCCTCGGCGGGTTCCCAGAAGTATTCGTCGTCGCCGAGGGTGTCCAGCCGGGGCCGGAGGTGGTGCGTCCAGTGCCAGTCGAGCTGTTCGGAGAGTTCCTTGCTCCAGTCGATGCCCATGCCTTCGGACGGTAGGCCGCGTCGCGGTCATCCGCTGTCCTGAATCGTGAGGGGGTTGGCGGCGGGGTGACCGGGCCCACCTGGGACGATGGTGGGGAAGCGTACTGCTCTGATCTGGAGGTTTCAGGTGCCCAGTCCCACCGGTCCGGTACTCGTCGTGGACTTCGGGGCGCAGTACGCGCAACTGATCGCGCGCCGCGTGCGCGAGGCGCAGGTGTACTCCGAGGTCGTCCCGCACACCGCCACCGCCGAGGACATCCTCGCCAAGGATCCCGCCGCGATCATTCTTTCCGGCGGTCCTTCCAGCGTGTACGCGGAGAACGCCCCCGCTCTCGCCCCCGGCCTGGTCGACGCGGGCGTGCCGATCCTCGGGATCTGCTACGGCCACCAGGTCCTCGCGCAGGCTCTCGGCGGCACGGTCGAGCCGACCGGGATCCGCGAGTTCGGCCGCACCGAGGTCCGCGTCGCCGGTGAGGGCGGCGTCCTGCACGCCGGTCTCCCGAGCAGCCAGCCCGCGTGGATGAGCCACAACGACAGCGTCACCAAGGCCCCCGAAGGCGCCACCGTGACCGCGTCGAGCGACGGTGCCGCCGTCGCCGGGTTCGAAGACGTCGAGCGCCGCTTCGCCGGCGTCCAGTACCACCCCGAGGTGCACCACTCGCCGCACGGCCAGGAGGTGCTTCGCCGCTTCCTGCACGACATCGCGGGCATCAAGCCGCAGTGGACGACGTCGTCCATCGTCGACGACCAGGTCAAGCGCATCGCCGACCAGGTCGGCGACGGCCGCGCGATCTGCGGGCTCTCCGGCGGTGTCGACTCGGCCGTGGCCGCCGCGCTCGTCCAGCGCGCCATCGGTGACCGGCTGACCTGCGTGTTCGTCGACCACGGTCTGCTGCGTTCCGGCGAGCGCACCCAGGTCGAACGCGACTTCGTCGCCGCGACCGGGGTCAACCTGGTGACCGTCGACGCGCGCGAGCGATTCCTCGACGCGCTGGCCGGGGTCACCGACCCCGAGGAGAAGCGCAAGATCATCGGCCGCGAGTTCATCCGCGTGTTCGAGCAGGCCGAACGTGACCTCAAAGCCGAGGGCGACTACAAGTTCCTGGTCCAGGGCACGCTGTACCCGGACGTCGTCGAATCCGGCGGCGGCGAGGGCGCGGCGAACATCAAGAGCCACCACAACGTCGGCGGGCTGCCCGACGACCTGCAGTTCGAGCTCGTCGAGCCGCTGCGCCTGCTGTTCAAGGACGAGGTGCGGCGCGTCGGGCTGGAGCTCGGGCTGCCGGAGACGATCGTGCAGCGGCAGCCGTTCCCGGGGCCGGGACTCGGCATCCGGATCATCGGCGCCGTCGACGCCGAGCGGCTCGAGACGCTGCGCGCGGCGGACGCCATCGCGCGCGAGGAACTCACCGCGGCCGGGCTGGACGGCGAGATCTGGCAGTGCCCGGTGGTGCTGCTGGCCGACGTCCGCAGCGTGGGTGTCCAGGGCGACGGGCGGACCTACGGGCACCCGATCGTGCTGCGGCCGGTGTCGTCCGAGGACGCGATGACCGCGGACTGGACGCGGCTGCCGTACGAGGTGCTGGAGAAGATTTCGACCCGCATCACCAACGAGGTCGCCGAGGTGAACCGGGTGGTTCTGGACGTCACGTCCAAGCCGCCGGGCACCATCGAGTGGGAGTGACCCGCCCCCGCTCCGACCTGCGTTTAGCCCGCTAATCGCGATCTGTCGCCGCCGCGCACCTTGGCGACCGGGATCGCGTTTAGCGGGCTAAACGCGCTTCGGTGGGC
>NZ_JBHXJK010000266.1:0-2416 GCF_042723255.1 Amycolatopsis thailandensis | reverse complement strand
GAGGAAATAGGGACACTCGACGTCCCTATTTCCACACACCCCTGTGTCGCGTTCCCACGGCCACGTCGCCTCGGCGTCGCGGAACCCCACCCGAGCAAGGGGGCCTTCACGCGTTTCCCGCCGGGTGCCGGGCTAGACTCCGCTCGATGCGTATCACGGTCTTCCGGCGGCTGATGGCCGACGAATTCGGTCCCGGACGTGCGGAAACCCTCTCCAGGGATCACGTCTTCGGCGAACTCGGGGGCCGGACCGTCGAACAGGCCCTCGACTCGGGAACCTCGGCCAAGGACGTCTGGCGGGCGGTCTGCGACGCCTTCGAAGTCCCGCCGGAGAGGCGCTGACCTCGGAAGAAGGGCAAGAACCCTAGCGCAACGGCGTGTCGGCCACGGCCTCGAACACGTGTTCGTCTATGGTGTTGTCCACAACGGGGTCAGCGATCCACAGCTTGGGCGCGAGGCCTGGAATTGTCGGTGGTCGCCCGTAGCGTCGGACCCGACAGCTCAGAACAGAACAAGCCCTACCCGGCTCAACCAACGAGGTGGACTCCATGGCACCAGCAGCACCCGACAAGGACAAGGCGCTCGAACTGGCCCTCGCCCAGATCGACAAGCAGTACGGCAAGGGCTCGGTCATGCGCCTGGGCGAAGAGGGCCGCGCGCCGATCGAGGTCATCCCCACCGGCGCCATCGCCCTCGACGTCGCGCTCGGGATCGGCGGCCTGCCCCGCGGCCGGGTCATCGAGATCTACGGTCCGGAGTCCTCCGGTAAGACCACCGTCGCGCTGCACGCGGTCGCCAACGCGCAGAAGAACGGCGGCATCGCCGCGTTCATCGACGCGGAGCACGCGCTGGACCCGGAGTACGCCAAGAAGCTCGGCGTCGACACCGACGCGCTACTGGTCTCCCAGCCGGACACCGGTGAGCAGGCGCTCGAGATCGCGGACATGCTGATCCGCTCCGGCGCGCTCGACATCCTGGTCATCGACTCGGTTGCCGCGCTCGTGCCGCGCGCCGAGATCGAGGGCGAGATGGGCGACAACCACGTCGGCCTCCAGGCCCGGCTGATGAGCCAGGCGCTGCGGAAGATGACCGGCGCGATGAACAACTCCGGCACCACCGCGATCTTCATCAACCAGCTGCGCGAGAAGATCGGCGTCATGTTCGGCTCCCCGGAGACCACGACCGGTGGTAAGGCGCTGAAGTTCTACGCGTCGGTCCGCCTGGACGTCCGCCGGATCGAGACGCTGAAGGACGGCGGCGAGCCCGTCGGTAACCGCACTCGCGTCAAGGTCGTGAAGAACAAGGTCGCGCCGCCCTTCAAGCAGGCCGAGTTCGACATCCTCTACGGCAAGGGTGTCTCCCGCGAGGGCTCGTTGATCGACATGGGTGTCGACCAGGGCATCCTGCGCAAGTCCGGAGCCTGGTACACCTACGAAGGCGACCAGCTGGGCCAGGGCAAGGAGAACGCCCGCAAGTTCCTGCTGGACAACCCGGACATCGCCAACGAGATCGAGAAGCGCATCAAGGAGAAGCTCGGCATCGGTGCCGCTGTCGACGCCGAAGCCGCCCCCGCGCCGGTCGACTTCTGAGGCGACGGGATCGGGTGAGGTGTGCTCGCGGAGAGCGCTCGCCGGATCCCTCTGCCGTGCCTCCTGGGGGTCGACCCCCCAGACCCCCACCAGGGGGCAAGCCCCCTGGACCCCCAAGTGCGGTTGCTTCAGGGGATGACGTCACTGTTCGACTGGAGTGATAGCTGAAAATGCGAGCGCCCAAGGTGGATCCGGCGGAGCTGCCGCCGGACGAGCGGAGGAAGAAGGCCAAGGAGATCTGCTTCGATCTCCTGGCCGCGCGCCCGCGCTCCACGGATGAACTGCGTCAGGCCCTCAAACGCAAGGGCTTCGACGAGGAGACGACGGAGACCCTGCTCGGTAAGCTGGACCAGGCAGGGCTCATCAACGACGCCGAGTTCGCCGAGATGTGGGTTCGTTCCCGTCATGCCAACATGGGTTTGGCGCGGAACGCGCTCGTCGCCGAACTCAAACGCAAAGGAATCGATGGGGATATCGCCGTCCAGGCCGCCGACGAGGTGGACCGAGAGGCAGAGGAGCAACGCGCCCGAGAGCTGGTACGGAAGCGCATGCGCTCCTTGGGCAACGTCGACGAGCAGACGGCGATCCGCCGCTTGCTGGGCTTCCTCGCCCGCAAGGGCTATCCCCAAGGGCTGGCCTACACCGTGATCCGCGACGAACTCCGCGAGTTCGGCGCCGAATCAGCACTCCTGGACGACGCCGCCCCCGACTGAGTTTCCCTCCAGACTTTCCTGAAGTACATGAAGGCCCCCTTCCTCTTGGGTTCTAGTGGTGGTTGCAACACCTGACTTGTTCGGGGGTTGTGTTGTTTGAGATCCGTGGGGACAG
>NZ_JBHXJK010000265.1:0-2653 GCF_042723255.1 Amycolatopsis thailandensis | reverse complement strand
GAAGGGGGCCTTCATGTACTTCAGACCTGGTTCTGCGCGTAGGCCTCCAGAGCCGCCAGCTGGGCCGGGTCGAGCGACGGCCGCACGGTCTCCGCCGCCTTCGCCAGATGCCCGGCGGTGACCTCCTTGGCCTCCAGCGACTCCCGCATCGCGGTCAGCGCGGCCTCCCGGATCAGCGCCGCGCAGTCCGCCGCCGAGTAACCGTCCAAAGTGGCCGCATACGCGGCGAGGTCCACATCGGACGCGAGTGGAGTGTTCTTGGCGCTGGCGGCCAAGATCGCCTCACGCGCGTGCGCGTCCGGTGGCGGGACGTAGACGCGGCGCTCAAGCCGTCCCGGCCGCAGCAGGGCCGGGTCGACCAGCTCCGGCCGGTTCGTCGCGCCGAGGACGACGACCTCGCGCATCGGCTCGACGCCGTCCAGCTCGGTGAGCAGGGCCGCGACGACCCGGTCCGACACGCCGGAGTCCGAGGACTGGCCGCGCCGGGGGGCCAGCGCGTCGATCTCGTCGAGGAAGATCAGCGACGGCGCGGCCTCGGCGGCGCGGCGGAACAGTTCCCGCACCGCGCGCTCGGACTCGCCGACCCATTTGTCCATCAGTTCGGCGCCCTTGACCGCGAACACGTTCAGCGCGCCGGTGCCCGCGAGGGCCCGGACCAGGAACGTCTTGCCACCGCCGGGCGGCCCGTACAGCAGCACGCCGCGCGGCGGGTCGACGCCGAGGCGGGCGAACGAGTCCGGATAGCGCAGCGGCCACAGCACCGCCTCGGTGAGCGACTGCTTGACGTCGGTCATGTTGCCGACGTCGTCGAGGGTCAGCCCGCCGGTGGCCAGATTGTCCGAAGTGGACATCGAGATGGGGCGGACGGTGGTCAGCGCGTCGAGCAGATCCTGCTGGGAGATGCGTGGCTCGTCCGCGTCACGCTGGCGCAACGCGGCGCGGAGGGCGGCGTCGCGGCGGAGCGCGATCAGGTCGGCGGCCACGAAGCCGGGGGTGCGTTCGGCGATCGGCCCGACGTCGACGCCGGACTCCAGCGGGGCTTCGCGGAGCAGCACCCGCAGCAGTTCCGTGCGGGTCTTCGCGTCCGGGAGCGGCAGGCCGAGTTCGCGGTCGAGCAGGTCGGCGGCGCGCAGCCGGGGATCGGTGGACTCGGCCCGTCCGGTGGTGGCGACGACGGCGAAGCCCTTGTTGCGCAAGGCCTTGCGCAGGTCGTCGAGGACGACCGTCGCGAGCGGCGGCGGCTGGGACGCGGGCAGCAGCGTGTCGATGTCGGTGATCATCAGGACGGCGGGTTCTTCGTCGCGGGTGGCCTGCTCGATCGCCTCGCGCAGTCGCGCGGCGGCCACGTTCGGGTCGAGAACGGCGATGTTCGGCGCCGCGATCGACACCACCCGCACCTTCTCGGCCTGCGCCACGGCACGGACCAGCGTCGCCTTCCCGACGCCTTCCGGCCCGGACAGCAGGACCCCCAGATGCGCCGACGTCCCGAGTTTGGCGAGCAGTTCCGGGCGGTGGAAGGCCAGGTCGAACCATTCGGCGAGCTTGCGCGCGGCCGATTCGGATCCGGCGAGATCCGACAGAGGCGGCACGGATTCCTCGGCGACCTCGTCGAGCTGCTCGTCTTCGACGATCTCGGCGTCGATGAAATCCTCGTGCGGGGTGGCGGGCGTGCTGCGGACCAGCGTCGTCCCGGCGCGGGCGGGCGCGGCGGCGGGCTCGGCCTCGCCGGTGCGGGCGCCGTCGCGCCAGCTGACCACAGTGGACGGTCCGACGGCGACCGGCCCCGACGGCTCGGTGGCCGTGACCGTGAGCAGCTCGTTCGTCCACGTCATGCCGATGGCGCGGGAAAGCTGACCGCGGACGGCGGATACGTCGGAGCCCGGCGGCGGCGCGAGATCCTGGGGGAGCAGGGAAACCGCGTCGCCGACCGTCAGCACCTTGCCGATCAGGGCGAGCCGCAGGGTGTGCGGGGAGAGCGACACGCTCGCGATCCGCGAGCCCGCCACGGTGACCGTCTTCGCGGCCGACACCTCCGCCGGGGCGACGACGACCTCCGAGCCCTCGGTCACGCCGAGGTTCGACATCGTGACGTCGTCGAGGAGGATCACGCCCGGGATCCCCTCCGCGTCCGACGGGGCGGCCAGCGCCGAGCTGACCCGCGCGCCGGTGACGCGGACCGCGTCCCAGGCCATCAGGCCGAGCGCGTCGAGGACTTCGGGATGCAGCCGGACGACGCCGCGGCGGGAGTCCAAGGCGGACGGGGTGTGCCGGACGGTCAGCGTGATCTGGGGTGCGCTCACCCCGTCACCCTATCCACGCGGACCGTTCCCAGCGGTCGAAGGACAGGAACCCCCGGGCGGGTCGCCGGGGAACCGGGGAGAAGTCGCGCTGGGTCGTGTACGCGACGCGAGCGGACTGATCTGCGCGACGTCGCCGGGGATCCCGAGCAGTTCCGCGACTTCGGCCTCGCGCGCTGGCAGGGGACCGCGAGGGTCTGGACGCTGCCTGGCTCGGGGGTCTTGCCCCGGATGTCATGAAAGGGTCTTTCAGGACACTTTTCGTCCTGAAAGACCCTTTCATGACACTTCGCGTCAGGCTCCCGACCCCCAGCCCCGGCGGACGTTGCGAAAGCCACGTTCGCAACCTTCAACCT
>NZ_JBHXJK010000264.1:0-2911 GCF_042723255.1 Amycolatopsis thailandensis | reverse complement strand
CCCTGAGGGGGGTCACGCCCCCCTACCCCCGCAACCGCGGGGGGTGGGGGCCCACCCCCCGCGGAGACGCGTTCAGCGGACGAAAGCGTCAGGCCAGGTCGAACCGGTCGAGTTCCATGACCTTCGTCCAGGCCGCGACGAAGTCGGCGGCGAACCGCTCGCGGGCGCTCTGGCCCGCGTAGACCTCGGAAAGCGCCCGCAGCTGGGAGTTGGAGCCGAAGACGAGGTCGACCGCGGTCGCGGTCCATTTCACCTTGTCCGTGGCCACGTCGCGGATCTCGTACACGTTCTCCTCGGACTCCGACACCTTCCACCGCGTGCCGGGCGAGAGGAGGTTGGTGAAGAAGTCGTTGGTGAGCACGCCGGGCCGGTCGGTGAGGACGCCGTGCCGGGTGTCACCGTGGTTGATCCCGAGGGAGCGCAGACCGCCGGCGAGGACGGTCATCTCGGGCGCGGTCAGGTCGAGCATGTAGGCGCGTTCGACGAGCAGGATCTCCGGTTGCAGCTTCTCGCCGGGACGCAGGTAGTTGCGGAACCCGTCGGCGCGAGGTTCGAGCAGCGCGAACGATTCGACGTCGGTGTCCTCCTGCGTGGCGTCGGTACGCCCCGGGTGGAACGGCACGGTCACCTCGGTGCCCGCGTCGCGCGCCGCCTTCTCGACGGCGGCCGAGCCCGCCAGCACGATCAGGTCGGCCAGCGAGATCTTGGCGCCGCCCGCGTCGTTGAACTCGCGCTGGATGCTCTCCAGCGTCTCCAGGACGCCCGCGAGCCGCTCGGGTTCGTTGACCTCCCAGTCACGCTGGGGTGCCAGCCGGATCCGGGCGCCGTTGGCCCCGCCGCGTTTGTCGGTGGACCGGAAGCTCGCGGCGGACGCCCACGCGGTACCGACCAGCTGGGCGACCGAGAGGCCGGATTCGAGAACCTTCGCCTTGAGCGCGGCGATGTCGGCGTCGCCGACGAGGTCGTGGTCGACGTCCGGCACCGGGTCCTGCCACAGCTGCGGTTCGGGCACCCACGGCCCCAGGAAACGGCTGACCGGGCCCATGTCGCGGTGCAGGAGCTTGTACCAGGCCTTGGCGAACGCGAGGGCGAACTCGTCCGGGTGTTCCAGGAACCGGCGCGAGATCCGTTCGTACGCCGGGTCGACGCGCAACGCCAGATCCGTCGTGAGCATGGTCGGCTTGTGCTTCTTGGCCGGGTCGTGCGCGTCCGGGATGATCGCCTCGGCGTCCTTGGCGACGTACTGCTTGGCGCCGCCGGGGCTCGTGGTGAGCTCCCATTCGTAGCCGAAGAGGATCTCGAAGAACCGGTTGCTCCACTGCGTCGGCACGTCGGTCCAGGTCACTTCGAGACCGCTGGTGATCGCGTCGGCGCCCTTACCGCTGCCGTGGCTGCTCAGCCAGCCGAGGCCCTGCGCCTCGATCGGGGCGCCCTCGGGCTCCGGGCCCACGTGCGCGTCGGCGTCGCCCGCGCCGTGGGTCTTGCCGAAGGTGTGGCCGCCGGCGATGAGCGCGACGGTCTCCTCGTCGTTCATCGCCATCCGGGCGAAGGTCTCGCGGATGAAGTGCGCCGCCGCGGCCGGATCCGCGTTGCCGCGCGGTCCTTCGGGATTGACGTAGATGAGGCCCATCTCGGTCGCGCCGACGTCGGGCACCATCTCGGTGTCGGTGGCGTAGCGCTCGTCACCCAGCCAGGTGTCTTCCGGCCCCCAGAAGATCTCCTCGGGCTCCCAGGTGTCCACGCGGCCGAAGCCGAAGCCGAACGTCTCGAAGCCCATCGACTCCAGCGCGACGTTGCCCGCGAGCACCAGCAGATCGGCCCACGAGACCTGCTGGCCGTACTTCTCCTTGACCGGCCACAGCAGCCGCCGCGCCTTGTCGAGGTTGGCGTTGTCCGGCCAGCTGTTGAGCGGGGCGAACCGCTGCCCGCCGTCACCGGCGCCGCCGCGGCCGTCGTGGATGCGGTACGTTCCCGCGGCGTGCCAGCTCATCCGGATCATCAGGCCGCCGTAGTGACCGAAGTCGGCGGGCCACCAGTCCTGCGAGGTGGTGAGCACCTCGACGATGTCCCGTTTGAGCGCTTCGACGTCGAGCTTGGCGAACTCCTTGGCGTAGCTGAAGTCCGCGCCGAGCGGATCGGCCTTCGACGAGTGGACGTGCAGCACCGACAGGTCGAGCTGGTTGGGCCACCAGTCCTTGTTGGTGCGCGGACGGCCGCCCGACTTCGGGGTCGGCGAATCGATCGCCGGGTTTTCGCTCTCGCTTCCGTGCGCGGTCACGGAGTCTTGGGCCACCGGGCAGCCCTTCTCCGGTGTGTCACTCATTTTCTTCCTTCCAGGCAGGCGATTCATCGCTGTACGGGTTCGGCCGCACAGCCGGGGCAGACACCCCAGTAGACGACCTCCGCCTCGTCGACCACGAACCCGTGGTCGCCGGAGGCGCTGAGACAAGGGGCATGGCCGACGGCGCAATCGACGTCCGCGATCGCGCCGCAGGAACGGCACACGACATGGTGATGGTTGTCCCCCACCCGGGTCTCGTAGCGGGCGAGCGCGCCGGCGGGCTGGATGCGCCGGATCAGACCGGTTTCGGTGAGCGCTCGCAGCACGTCGTAGACCGCCTGGTGCGAGACCGTGGGAAGGTCGGCCCGCACCAGCGCTATCACCGTTTCGGTGTCGACGTGCGGATGGTCTCGCAGCGCCGCGAGCACGGCCAGCCGAGGCCGGGTCACGCGCAACGAGACCGCACGCAGCTGTGCCTCGAAGTCGGACATCACCGAAAACGATAGGAGCGTGTCTGGACTCGGTCAAATCATGGCGGCGGAAATCCCTCGGTCAGGGTGATCGTGAGTGGCGGTTTGGGGTGTTAACCCCAACGCCCCAAAACAACCCCCCCCCCCCAACGGGAACCCC
>NZ_JBHXJK010000263.1:0-3126 GCF_042723255.1 Amycolatopsis thailandensis | reverse complement strand
TGAGGGACCCTGGGTCCCTCAAGGAGGCCTTCACGGACTTGCCACCCGACCCGGTGGCCGAGAGCACCCGCGGTTAGTCCTCTGGATGCGGTGGTTGCACGCGCAAGGACCGCATCCAGAGGACGAAACGCGACGGAAAGCCGCTCCGTGGTCCGCCGGGGCAACTATGCTGGCCGAAGGTGCCCCGGCCGCCTGACCTCCCGACCGAACGGTCTTCCTTGCGCCATGCTCGGAGCGACCGTCGCCCGGCCGCGCCGTGGTCCCGCGCCGGTCGAGGAGGGAAATGGGAGCGACGGCCGTCACGAGTGCCGGTCCGGACGACGCGCAGGCCGCATTGGACCGGGTCCTCACCGGGTCCGGCGCGATCTGGGTGGTGCACGGGCCCGTGGGCAGCGGCCGCAGCACCGTCCTTTCCGGGCTGGCCCAGCGCGGGCGCCGCTCCGGCGCCGCCGTGCTGCCCGTACCCGCCGGCCCCGAGCCCGAGACCGTCCTGCTCCGGCTGACGACCCAGCTTGTCGAGCTGATCACCGCGCTCGACCGGCCCGAGCTGGTCAGCATGCTCAGCGCCGTCGCCTGGCTCCGGGCCCGGCTGGAGTCGGGTTCCGGCGCCGGACCGCAGACGACGGCCCACGACCTGATCACCGTCCTCGCCACCCTCGCCCCGCGCAGCCGGATCATGCTGCACTTCGACGACTTCGACCTGCTTCCGCCCGAGCTCGCCACCGTGCTCACCCTGGTCGCCGAGGGAGCCCGCGCCACCGGGACGGTCACCGTCGCGACCGTGACCGGCCGGGATCCGGCGGGCGGCCCGGTCGGCAAGCTGTTCGCCGTCGCCGACGGCACGATCGGTCTCCGGCCGCTGACCGCCGCGGAAACGACGGCGCTGCTGCCCGGCTGGACGACCCGTGCCGGGCGGATCGCGAGCGACCCCGCGCTCGTCACCTCCGTGCGCACCGCGCTCGGACCGCTGTTCGGCAATCCCGGCACCGTCGGCGCGACGATCTCCGGCCTGCGCGCCACCGGCAGGCTGTCGGTCATCGACGAGCACGTCTGCCTGATCGGCGCGGGCCCACCGATCGCGCTGCCCGGCGGGCACCCCGAGACACTCCGGCTGCGGCGGCTCGGGCCACGCTCCCGGCGGCTGGCCGCCGTCATCGCGGTGCTGAGCGAACAAAGCGCCCCCACCCTCGAAAGACTGCCTTGGCTCGCGTCCGCGGCGGCACTGTCGCCGTCCGCCACGGGCCAGGCCCTCGACGATCTGGTCCGGGCCGGGATCCTTCGCACCGGGACGGACGGCGCGGTGGAGTTCGCCATCCCCGCGCTGGCCGACAGACTCCGGCTGGAGCACGGCACGCGCTGGCGCACCGTCCTGCACCGGAGGATCACGCGAGACCTCCTCGGACGGCGGCTTCCCGACCCCGCCGAGATCGCCCCGCATCTCGCCGAACTCCCGCCGTCGCCGCCGGATCCGGAAGCGGCGGGCCTCCTGCTCGCCGCGGCCGCGGGCGCGAGCACCGATCTGCCGACCGCCCGCCGCTACCGGATGGCGGCGCTCCGGCTGCTCGATCCGTCCGACGGCCGGATTCCCGAGGTGCTCCGGGCCCTGCTCACGGACAGTCTCGCGGCCGGTGGATACGGCACGCTGGCCGACGACCTCGCCACCGTCGTGGCACCGCGGCTCGACGGCGCCTGGCCGTCCGCCCGGCTGTCCGCCACCGTCCTGATGTGCTGGTTCGGCGCGCTCGCCCACGAACAGCGGCTCGCCGAACTCGACGTCGTGCGTCCGCTGGCCGTGGAGGTCGCCCGCGCCCTCGACACCGCCCGCGAATGCCGTGGCCTGCTCGACGCGATCAACCGGGCCGACCGGCAGGTAGCCGCCGAGGCGGTACGGGTACTCGCGCGCGCTTGCGGCGCCGAGGAGGACCCTCTGTTCGCCCTCGGCGCCGGGATCCTGCTGGGCGCGTTGCCCGGCGACGGGGGCAGGCCCGCCGAGGAATGGCTGGTGCCACCGGAGCTGCCGCCGCACGAGGACGTCGCCGAAGCCGCCGAGCTCCTCGACACGGTCAGCGTGCTGAATGTCCTGCTGCGCGGCCGTTACCAGCCGCCGACGACCGGCTTCTCGGTCGACTGGCACGCGGTCCGGCAGGCCTACCGCGAGGGCGAGTGGGACACGGCGCTGTCGCTGGCGCGGCGGCTCGAAGGCGACCGCCTGTGGTGGGACCCGCCTCGTCGTCACCGGTTCGCGAGCGTGTTCGCCGCGGAGATCTGCGCCCAGCGCGACCGGCCGGACCGAGCGGCGGATTGGTTGCGCCGCTTGCCTTTCCGCACCTCCGCCGACGCCTACGTCGCGTGGGTGCGCTGCCTGCTGAACCGCGACGACGCGCTGGAACGCGGTTGGCGCGATTACACCGACTGTCGCGAACGCGGGCTGCGGGCGGGGATGGAACGCCTCTTGGCCCGGCTTCTGCACGAGGCGAGGCGCCAAGGGGACACCGAGTCCGTCACTCGCCTGCTGTCCGAATTGGAGGGTCTCGCCGCCCGCACCCCGACCGCTTCGGTCCAGGAAGCGGCCCTGGTGTGCGGTGGTCTCGTGCGCGGGGACCTGGAGTCGGTGCGCGCGGGGGTCAAGCTGGCCCGGCAGTCCGGTGACGCGTTCCGGATCGCCGAGGCGTGCACGGCGTTCGGCGAGGTGAGCCCGGTCCCCGCGCCCTCACTGCTCGAAGCGCACCGGACGTTGCGGCGGCTCGACGCCGTCACGAAACTGACGTCCGTGGCGGCGTTGCTCGAACAGCACCAGATCACCTTTTCGGCGGACCGCGCGGACCGGGCCGACCGGGCGACCCTGGATCCTCTGGAGCGGCACATCGTCGGCCTGATCGCGAACGGCCACACCAACCGGCAGATCGCGGCGGCACTGCAAGTCAGCGAGAAACGCATCGAAGCCCGGCTGACGTCGCTGTTCGAGCGCACCGGCAGCCATTCCCGGGTGGAGCTGGCCGCGGCGTGGCTGCAGGGCCGCCTCGGCCGGGTCTCGTGAGACTCCTCGATGGGGTTGGTGATCAGGCAGTTCTGAGCGCCGGTTTCCGGTGTCGCGAAAGCCACTTTCGCAACGGTGAAGGTTGCGAA
>NZ_JBHXJK010000262.1:1941-3248 GCF_042723255.1 Amycolatopsis thailandensis | reverse complement strand
GCGCAAGGAAGGGGGCCTTCATGTACTTGCAGACGAGTAAGCGTCCCGGAATTAATTCGGTTGCGCGCGCCTGAGGGTGTCCGAGATGATCGTGCGCGATCCGGCAGGGAGCCGGTGGATGCGACAGGGAGGTGCCTCGTGCTGATGACTGTCCGGGGCGTTGTCCGCCCCCATCCACTCGCCCCTCGCGGCTGAGCGCGGAGCCACGACGCTCGCCCGGTGGGGCACCCCTGACTAGGAGAACCCACCAGTGCGCAAGCACGATCTCGAAGAGTCTTACGAACAACGTCCTCGCCGTATCCGTCGTCCTCGTTTCGACGACGAGCCCGAACCCACCCGCGGCGGACGGCTCACCGAAGCCGAAAAGGTCCGGCTCGCACGGTTGCGTGAGGACGCCTACACCGAAACCGCCATCCCCGACGGCGCCGACCGCTGGAGCACCTGGGGAGACGCCGAGCACGGGCCGCAGCCCCGGCCGGACTGGGTGATCACCGAGCTGGCGGCGGTGGACACCGAACTCGGCATCCTCAAGACCGGCAAGGAGGCGGACGTCCACCTCGTCCGGCGCAATCTGCCCGGCACCGAGGGCATCGTGCTGGCCGCCAAGCGGTACCGCAGTGGCGAGCACCGCTTGTTCCATCGTGACGCCGGCTACCTCGAAGGCAGGCGGATGCGGCGTTCGCGGGAGATGCGGGCCATGGAGTCGCGCAGCAGCTTCGGCCGCAACCTCATCGCCGAACAGTGGGCGGTGGCCGAATTCGGCGCGCTGAGCAGGCTCTGGACGGTCGGCGCCCCGGTGCCGTACCCGGTGCAGCGCGACGGAACCGAAATCCTGCTGGAATTCCTCGGCGACGGCGAGACGGCGGCGCCGCGGCTCGCGCAGGTCCGGCCGGAGCCGGAACAGTTGCGGGAGCTGTGGTTCCAGACCTCGGCGATGCTGGAACTGCTGGCGTCGCAGGGGCTCGCGCACGGCGACCTCTCGGCGTACAACCTGCTCGTCCACCGCGAGCGGATCATGGTGATCGACCTGCCCCAGGTGGTCGACATCGTCGCCAATCCGGGCGGGCTCGAGTTCCTCGCGCGGGACGTGCGGAACATCGCCGCGTGGTTCCACTCGCGGGGACTGCCGGAGCGGCTGACGTCGGTCACCGAGCTGATCGAGGAACTGCAAGAGATCGCCGGGCTGCGCTGACCGTCCACAGTGTCATGAAGGGGTCTTTCCTGACGTGATCCGTCAGGAAAGACCCCTTCATGACACGCCGGGAGAACCCTCGGTGGAGACCCTGCCCACAATCGGGCCCGCGAGG
>NZ_JBHXJK010000262.1:0-1931 GCF_042723255.1 Amycolatopsis thailandensis | reverse complement strand
CCCCGGCCCGGCCCCTCCCCCACCCCCTTCTATTAGCGGTTTTTTTCCTTTTTTTCAACCTCCTACAACACCACATTACCCCCACGCCGGGAGAACCCTCGGTGGAGACCCTGCCCACAATCGGTCCCTCCAGTTGGGAGGCCGGATAACGGTCCGGTACAGTAGTACTAGACCGCAACCGGCGGCGTGGATGAGTGGTGTCCGTCGCCTCCAAAGCCAACCGAATGGCTCGCGGTATCCGTATCAACCAATTGGCGCGCGGTGTCACGCAGACGCGGTGTGCCGGGTTCGTCCCTGTGAACGCCCATCTGTGCACACCATCTTGCCCTGCCTGCGCGCGGGCAGCCCGGGCCTCCTTGTGACGTGCCACGTCCGAGAGGCATTTGTGACAGTCACGTTCAACTCCGGCCACGTCTCACCGTCGGCGCGTCAGCACCGCAAGCCGCGCACCCGCCCCGCGGGTGACGCGATGCTGCGCGAAGACGCCGTCGAGACGGTCAAGGCGAAGACCTGGGCGGAACTCGGCCTCCCCGACCCGCTGCTGCGGGCGCTGGCCGACGCCGGTATCACCACCCCGTTCCCGATCCAGTCGGCGACCATCCCCGACGCGCTCGCCGGCCGCGACGTGCTCGGCCGCGCCCAGACCGGTTCCGGCAAGACCCTGGCCTTCGGCCTCGCGATGCTGACCCGGCTCAACGGCGGCCGCGCCCGGCCGAAGCACCCGCGCGCGCTGATCCTGGTCCCGACCCGCGAGCTGGCCATGCAGGTCGCCGACTCGCTGACCCCGCTGGCCAAGTCCCTCGGCCTGTGGTGCCGCACCGCCGTCGGCGGCATGGCCTTCACCCGCCAGGCCGACGCGCTTTCCCGCGGCGTCGACCTGCTGATCGCCACCCCCGGCCGGCTGTCGGACCACGTCCGCCAGGGCACCGCGTCGCTGTCGGACATCAACTTCGTCGCGCTCGACGAGGCCGACCAGATGGCCGACATGGGCTTCATGCCGCAGGTCCGCGAGATCCTCGACCTGACCCCGGCCCGCGGCCAGCGCCTGCTGTTCTCGGCCACCCTCGACGGTGACGTCGACAGGCTGGTCCGCGCGTACCTGACCGACCCGGTCACCCACTCGGTCGCCCCGTCGACCGCGAGCGTCACCACCATGGACCACCACGTGTTCCAGGTGTCGCACCAGGACAAGCAGGACATCATCACCGAGATCGGCGCCCGCGAGGGCCGCACGATCATGTTCGTCCGCACCAAGCACCACGTGGACCGCCTCACCGAGCGCCTGCGCGAGAAGGGCGTCCACGCGGCCGCGCTGCACGGCGGCAAGACGCAGGGCCAGCGCAACCGGGTCCTCGCGGACTTCAAGGAGGGCTACGCCCCGGTCCTCGTCGCCACGGACGTCGCCGCGCGCGGCATCCACGTCGACGACATCTCGCTGGTGCTGCACGTCGACCCGGCCGCCGACCACAAGGACTACCTGCACCGCGCCGGCCGCACCGCGCGCGCCGGGGCGTCCGGTGTCGTGGTCACGCTGGTCACCCACGACCAGCGCCGCATGGTGCGCCGGATGACCGACCGCGCCGGTGTCCGCGCCGAGCAGACCACCATCCGCCCGGGCGACGCCGAGCTCACCCGCATCACCGGTGCGCAGCAGCCCAGCGGCGAGCCGGTCGTCGAGCGTCGTCGTGAGTCCCCGCGTCGTGGCGGTGGCCGCGGCTACGGTGGCGGCGACCGCGGCGGCTACCAGGGTTCGCGCGAGGGTCACGGTCACCGCGAAGGCGGCCGTCCCGGCGGCTTCCGCGGCCGCCCGCGTCGTGGCGAGTCCGGTGGCGGCAACGGCCGCCCGCAGCGTCCGGGCCGCGGCCCGCGTCGCAGCTACGACAGCTGAGGTAACCCCGGCTAGAAGTACATGAAGGCCCCCTTCCTTGCGC
>NZ_JBHXJK010000261.1:0-3742 GCF_042723255.1 Amycolatopsis thailandensis | reverse complement strand
TCTCCTCTCCTTTCCGCCGCCGCGGGTCGGCGGGCTCGCGGTGCGGGGCGTCCCCCCGCCGTCGCGCCGCCCCCACCCGCCGCCCCCGCCCCCCCCCCCCCCGCCCCCCGGGGGGGGGGGCGGGGGGCCGCCCCCCCCGGCGTCAACACGCGGAACCGCGCCGCGGCAGTCGAATTTCGGGGCGCAGCAAGAGCGAAGCGAATTGCGAAGCCCCCCGAAATGAAGACGCCGCGGCGCGGTGGAGCCTGGGGGTCGCTCCACCGCCGCCGCGGCTCCGCCGGACCGAGGGGGGAGGTGCCCGGCGGGGATTCATGCGCGCGACTGGGCTTCATCCCCAGTGGCGCGCCGAAACCGTGTGTTGCGCGTCAGTTAACGAGAGTAACGGCTGTTTGCGTGATCGCGCCATAACCGGCCGCAAATTAGTGGGGTGTTTTTTCACTTCCAGCGTTCGGTGAGAACTCCGAGTGCGCCCAGCGCGACGGCGGCGGCGGTGGAGGTGCGCAAAACGGTGGGGCCCAACCGGATGGCGGTCGCGCCTGCGTCGGTGAGGGTGGTGAGTTCTTCGTCGGTGATGCCGCCTTCGGGGCCGACGACGAGGAGGATGTCGCCCTGCGCGGGGAGTTCGATCTCGGTGAGGCGGGTGCTGATGCCGGATTCGAGGACGAGGGCGCGGGAAACGGTCTGGGCGAGTTCGGCGAGTTCGCGGGTGGTGGCGGGCTCGGCGACTTCGGGGACGTGGGCGCGGCGGGCTTGTTTGGCGGCGGCGCGGGCGGTGGTGCGCCAGCGGGTGAGGGCTTTGTCGCCGCGGGTGCCTTCTTCCCAGCGGGCGACGCTGCGGGCGGCGCGCCAGGGGACGATGGCGTCGGCGCCTGCCTCGGTGGCGAGTTCGACGGCGAGTTCACCGCGGTCGCCTTTGGCGAGTGCTTGGGCGACGATGACGCGCAGCGCGGGTGGTTCCTCGGTCCAGTGTTCTTCGATGGCGAGGGTGAGTGCCGCGTCGCGGCCTGCCTGGACGGCTTCGACGACGCAGCGCGCCATGCCGCCTTCGCCGTCGGAAAGCATGAGGCGTTCGCCGACGCGCAGCCGCCGGACGGTGGCGGCGTGCCGGGCTTCCTCGCCGTCGAGCGTGGTGCGCCCGGAGCCGGGCAGCGCGTCGGTGAGGAAGACCGGCAGTGTCGTCTCGGGCACGGGTTACCGGTGGTTCTTGGTGCGCAGCTTGGAGAACAGCCCGCCGGGTTTGGAACCGTTCGAAGAAAGCGAAGGCACGTCCTCGCCGCGCTGCTGGGCGAGTTCGACGAGGAGGTCGCGCTGGGCGTCGTCGAGTTTGGTCGGCACGACGACGTCGATGTGGACGTGCAGGTCGCCGCGTCCGTCGACGCGGCCGGAGGACCGCAGTCGCGGCATGCCCTTGGCGGTGAGGACGAGTTCGGTGGCGGGCTGGGTGCCCGGTTCGATGTCGAGTTCGTAGTCGCCGTCGATGAGTGTCTCGATGGGCACCGTGGCGCCGAGGGCGGCGGTGGTCATCGGGATGCGGAAGTTGCAGTGGAGGTCGTTGCCCTGGCGGACGAACACCTCGTGCGGCGCTTCGTCGATCTCGACGTACAGGTCGCCGGCCGGGCCGCCGCCGGGGCCGACCTCGCCCTGGCCGGAGAGCCGGATGCGCATGCCGTCGCCGACGCCCGGCGGGATCTTGGCGGTGACGTTGCGGCGGGCGCGGACGCGGCCGTCGCCGCCGCACTGGCGGCAGGGGTCGGGGATGACCTCGCCGAAGCCGCGGCAGACCGGGCAGGGGCGGGCGGTGACGACCTGGCCGAGGAAGGACCGCTGCACGGACTGGACCTCGCCGGCGCCGCCGCAGGTGTCGCAGGTCTTGGTGCCGGTGCCTTCGGCCGCGCCGGCGCCGCGGCACAGGTCGCAGACGATGGCGGTGTCGACGGTGATCTCGCGGTCGACTCCGGTGGCGCAGTCCTCCAGCGTGAGGCCGAGGCGGATGAGCGCGTCGGAACCGGGCTGCACGCGGCTGCGCGGGCCACGGCCGCGACCGCCGCCACCTCCGGCGGCGCCGAAGAAGGCGTCCATGATGTCGCCGAGGCCGCCGAAGCCCGAGAACGGGTCTCCGCCGCCTCCGCGCGCTCCGCCGTCCATCGGGTCGCCGCCGAGGTCGACGACCTTGCGCTTCTGCGGATCCGACAGCACCTCGTAAGCGGTGGTCACCTCGCCGAAGCGGTGCTGGGCGTCCTCCGACGGGTTGACGTCGGGGTGCAGTTCACGGGCCAGCTTGCGGTACGCGCGCTTGATCTCCTGATCCGTCGCGTTCTTCGCAACCCCGAGAATGCCGTAATAGTCCCTCGCCACCGTCTCCGCCTTCTCCTTCTGACTTAGACCTCAACGCCGCGCTCAGCGGCCGGAGAGGATCTGCCCCACGTAGTTCGCCACCGCGCGTACCGCGGCGATGGTGTTCGGGTAGTCCATCCTGGTGGGCCCGACGACGCCCATCCCGCCCAGCAGCAGGTCGTCCATGCCGTAGCCGATGGACACCACCGAGGTGCTGCGCATCTGCTCATCCTCATTTTCCTCACCGATGCGCACGGTGATCGCACCGGGGTTGCGCGCGGCCGCGAGGAGCTTGAGCACGATGACCTGCTCCTCGAGCGCCTCCAGCACCTGCCGCAGCGATCCGGGGAAGTCCGAGACGTTGCGGGTGAGGTTCGCGGTGCCGCCGAGCACCAGCCGCTCTTCCGGGTGCTCGACCAGCGATTCCACCAGCACGGTACAGACACGGGTGAGGTTGTCGCGCAGCTCGCCCGGCGACTTCTCGGGCAGTTCGGCGACCGCCGCCGCGGCCTCGGAGAGACGGCGGCCGGACAGGGCACCGTTGAGCACCGTGCGCAGCCTGCCGACGTTCTCCTCGGTGATGACGTCCCCGAGGTCGACGGTGCGCTGGTCGACCCTGCCGGAATCGGTGATCAGCACCAGCATCAGCCGGGCGGGGGTGAGCGGCACCACTTCCAGGTGACGGACGGCGGAGTTGGTCATCATCGGGTACTGGATGACCGCGACCTGCCTGGTCAGCTGGGCGAGCAGCCGGACGGACCGGCGCAGGACGTCGTCGACGTCGGTGCCGCTGTCGAGGAAGGCCGTGATGGCCCGGCGTTCGGCCGAGCTGAGCGGTTTGACCTCGGCGATCCGGTCGACGAACAGCCGGTACCCCTTGTCGGTGGGGATGCGGCCCGCGCTGGTGTGGGGCTGTGTGATGTAGCCCTCTTCTTCCAGAGCCGCCATGTCGTTGCGGACGGTGGCGCTGGACACACCGAGGTTGTGCCGGTCGACGATCGCCTTGGATCCGACCGGCTCCTGGTTCGACACGTAGTCGGCGACGATCGCGCGCAGCACTTCGAAGCGGCGCTCTTCCGCGTTGGCCACCTGCACCTCCCTCGGCTCGTCCTCACAACGAGTTTACGGAAGGCATAGTGCCCGGGGAGCCGAAGGACGTCTTTGGGGCCTCGTGAGTGGCTAGGCCGCGGTACCGGCGCTTGTTCGCCTGCCGGGAAAAGTGCTTCACGCGCCACAGCTGTGGACGGTGTGGCAGGTGAGCGTTCCGCAGTCCGTGAGCCACCTCGTGAGTGGTGGGCCGGGTCTAACCCGAATCGCCACTCACGACCACCCCGGCCGGACGGTCACCGCCGCTCCTGCCCGCTTCCCAAGTACATGATGGCCCCCTTCCTTGCGCCTAGCGCAAGGA
>NZ_JBHXJK010000260.1:0-3773 GCF_042723255.1 Amycolatopsis thailandensis | reverse complement strand
GCCGCGTGTCGTCCGTCTGATCACAGGTGCCGTCCATCCGGTCACGCGAAAGTGAGGCAGAGGTGTCGTGCTCGACGTGGGGAAAGAGAGGTCGTGAGTGGCAAGGACGGTTAGAACCGTCCTTGCCACTCACGAGGCTCAGGTGACCCCGGGACGCGCCAGCCCGGTCTCGTAGGCGAGCACCACGGCCTGCACCCGATCACGCAGGTCCAGCTTGGACAGGATCCGCCCGACGTGCGTCTTCACCGTCGCCTCGGACAGGAACAGCGTCTCGGCGATCTCCAGGTTCGAGAGGCCCTTCGCGATCAGCACGAGCACCTCCCGTTCCCGCTCGGTGAGGACGTCGAGCTCGGCCGCGTCCCGCATCGGCTTCCCGCCGCCGCCGACGAACCGGTCGAGCAGCCGCCTGGTCACCGAAGGCGAGACAACGGCGTCGCCCGAAGCGACCGCCCGCAGCGCCGACACCAGGTGATCGGGCTGGGTGTCCTTCAGCAGGAACCCGCTCGCCCCGCCCTGCAACGCCGAATAGACGTACTCGTCCAGGTCGAACGTCGTCATCACGAGCACCCGCGCCGTCCCGGCCTCGACGATCCGCTTCGTCGCCTCGACCCCGTCCAGCACCGGCATCCGGACGTCCATCAGCACGACGTCGGGCCGCAGTTCCTCGGCGAGCTTGATGGCCTGCGCGCCGTCACCCGCCTCCCCGACGACATCGATGTCCGCCTGCGCGCCCAGGACCATCCGGAACCCGACGCGCATCAATTCCTGGTCGTCGACGACCACCACCCGTATCACGTCGCCAACCTAACCGGGAGCCTCGCGTGCACCTGCCACCCTCCACCGGGAGCGGGTCCGACCTCCAGCGTGCCGCCGAAGACGTTCGCCCGTTCCCTCATTCCGATCAACCCGTTCCCGCCTGGAACGGACAGCTTCCTCGGCGGCGCCGCCTGCGACGCCGTCTTCGTGGCGGCGGGCACCAGCTGTTTCGCGCGGCCGGCGCCGTCGTCGGTGACCCGGACGTCGATCACGTCCTTCTCCCGGCGCACCAGCACCTCCGCCTGCGCGCCCTGCCCGGCGTGTTTCAGCGTGTTCGTCAGCGACTCCTGCACGATCCGGTACACGCCGAGCGAGACACCGGCGGGCAGCCCTTCCAGCGCGTCCGAACCGATCGCCAAGGTCACCGGGACACCCGCCTGGCGGATCCGGTCCGCGAGGTCGGTCAGCGCGCTGGCGTCCGGCTGCGGCACGCGCGGCTCGTCGTCGCCGTCGCTGCGGAGCACGTCCAGCAGCCGCCGCAGCTCGGCGAGCGCGCCGCGGCCGGTCTCCGAAATCGTCTGCAAGGCCCGTTTCGCCATCTCGGGATTCCCGTCGACCGCGTAGGACGCGCCGTCGGCCTGCACGACCATCACGCTCACCGCGTGCGCGACGACGTCGTGCAGCTCACGGGCGATCCGTCCGCGTTCCTCACCGACGGCGATCCTGGTCGCCTGGTCCCGTTCCGTCTCAAGTAGATGCAACCTGGCTTCCACCTCCTCGTGATAGGCGCGCCTCGCTCCCGCGAACTCGCCGAGCGTCCAGCACAGCGCGGCGGAGAAGACGCCGATGATCACCAGCACCCACATGTCCTCCGGCGGGTCGATCCACATCTGGACCCCGGAGACGACGAAGGTCGCCAGCAGATAGAACAGCCCCTGCTTGCGTCCCACGTAGACGAGCACCGAGTAGATGCTGATCATCAACGCGAACGCGCTGGCCGCCCCCAGCTCCAGCGCCCCGTGCGGGATCCCGATCAGCAGCAGCAGGTACGCCGACCACAGCGGTGCCTTCCGCCGGAAGACCAGCGGGGCGACCATCGCGATGTCCAGCGGAAGGACCACGTACCAGGGCGGCATCGGGACTTCCGGCGTCTCGACCGCCGCCACGTAGAACAGCAGGTCGGTCAGCAACAGGACGACGGCGATGAGACTGTCCCCCGCCATGGGGTGGGCACGCATCCAGAGGCTCAACCGTCGCACCTGGTAACACTATGTCGGCCCGGGACGTCCCCGCGTCGGTCGCCGGTACCACCTTCGGTGCGACCCGAGGATGAGCGGCATGGCACGATTCGGGTCGGCTTGCTCGACGACTGGGAGGGTGTGGGCGCCGTGACCTCAGCGACGGAGCAGGGCCGTCTCGCCGGCCCGCTGTCGATGTCGGTGGCGAACCTCTGCCACCGCCTCCAGCCCCAGGTGTCCGCGCGCACCGCGGCAGGCTTCGCCGAAGTGCTGCGCAGGCTGGGCGGCCCGCTCCAGGTCGCCGTCGCCGGCCGGATCAAATCGGGTAAGTCCACGCTGGTCAACGCGCTGATCGGGCGCCGGGTCGCACCGACCGACGTCGGCGAGTGCACCCGGCTGGTGACCCGGTTCCAGTACGGCACGGTCGACCGCGTCGAGATCGTCTTCAACGACGGCCGCAAGCAGGTGCTGCCCTTCGCCGCCGACGGGATGATCCCGGCCGAGCTGGGCATCGACATCGACAAGGTCTCGCATATCGAGGCGTACCTCACGAACGCGGTCCTCCAGGGCATGACCGTCATCGACACCCCGGGTCTCGGGTCGCTCGACGCCGCTTCGGTGTCGCGGACCGAGCAGCTGCTGGGCGCGGCGAAGCACCGCAAGCCCGATGACGGCGACGAGGACGACGAAGAGGGCTCGGACGAGCTGGACGACACTTCGCGCAACGCCGTCGCGGGCGCCGAGGCCGTGCTCTACGTGGTCACGCAGGGCGTCCGCGCCGACGACCAGCAGGCGCTGGCCGCGTTCACCGCCGCCACCGCGAGCCGCGAGGCGGGCCCGGTCAACGCGATCGCCGTCCTCAACAAGGCGGACACCATCGCGCCCGAGTCGGTCGAAGGCTCGGGCGGCGACGTGTGGAAGGCCGCGACGCTCTTGTCGGAGAAGCAGGCCGCGACGCTGAAGCCCCGCATCGCGGACGTGCTGCCGGTGATCGGGCTGATCGCGGAATCGGCCGAGTCCGGCGGATTCACCTCAGGTGACGCCGAGGCGCTGCGGCAGCTGTCCGAGATGGACGACGACATCCTCGAAACCATGCTGATCTCGGCGGACATCTTCACCAGCTGGGAATGCGACGTCGCGTCGGGCACACGGCTGCGGCTGCTGGAGAAGCTGGACCTGTTCGGCGTCCGGTACGCCGTCGAAGCGATCCGCAAGGAACCGGAGATCACCGCGGGGTCGCTGCGGCGGAAGCTGCTCGACGCCTCCGGGCTCGAAGCCGTCCGGCAGCGGCTGAGCATCGTCTTCGCCGCCCGCGCCGACGGCATCAAGGCGGCCGCCGCGCTCGCTTCGGTGACCGCGCTGGCCCACGCGTCGGGCGACCCGGCCGAACGGCAGCGCGTCCACGACGCGATCGAGGTCCTGCTCGCCAAGCCCGAGGCACACCAGCTCCGGCTGCTCGAAGCGCTCACGCTGGTCGCGTCCGGCGCCGTCGACATGCCCGAGGACCTGTCCGAGGAGGTCCTGCGGGTCGGCAGCAACGCCGACATCGGCGCCCAGCTCGGCAAGCCGGGCGCTCCCCGGGCCGACCTCGCCGCCCACGCGCTGGAACGCGCAGGCTGGTGGCGCTCCTTCGCGTCCTTCGGCGCGACGCCCGCCCAGAGCCGCGTCGCGCACGTCGTGCACCGGGCGTACTTCCTCATCTGGCAGCAGATCCGCGACTGACCCCCTCCCGCGTTTCGTCCTCTGGATGCGGTAGTTCGCGTTGCCAACTACCGCATC
>NZ_JBHXJK010000259.1:0-3793 GCF_042723255.1 Amycolatopsis thailandensis | reverse complement strand
AGCGCAAGGAGATCACTTCCGGGCACTAGCTCGACAAGAAGTACATGAAGGCCCCCTTCCTTGCGCCTGGCGCAAGGAAGGGGGCCTTCATGTACTTGCGAGGGCTTTAGGCGCCTTCGACGCCGATGTCGAACGCGGACTCGCTGTCGGCCTTCGAGTAAGAGCGGAACGCGATGTGCGTGACCGTGCTCAGTACGCCGGGGACCTTGCCGATCTTCGCCGGGATCAGGTCCGCGAGGTCTTCATGGGCCGCGACGCGGACCGAGGCGATCAGGTCGACGTCGCCCGCGCAGGAGTAGACCTCGCGGACGCCCTCGATGTCCGCGATCGCCTGCGCAGCCTCGGGGATCGCATCGGCTTCGACCTGGATCAGCACGATCGCGGTGATCACTACAGCGCCTCCTACTTCAGTGAATCCGGTGCCGCGATCCTAGCCCGCCACCCTCTCCAGCGCCGTCGCGCTCGCCGCCAGGTCGAGCCACTCCTGCCAGCCGCCCGCGGCGGCGGGCTCCGCCCAAGGGTGCGTGGTGCGCACGAGCCGGACGCCCGGGCGGGTCAGCCAGCGCAGCAGGATGCGGACCTCCTCGGAGATCGCGCCGAAGAGCGGACCGGGGCCGGGGATCACCGTCTCCGCCGAGGCCACCAGCAGCTCGACCACCGGCATCGGCGGCACTCCGCGCCGCGCGACGCCCGCCGACGCGAGCCTGCCGTGCCGGATCACCGCCAGCTCCCAGCCGCCGTTGCCGTCCGGTCCGGCGGCGATCAGCTCCGGGATGCCCGCGAGCGCCGAGAGCCGGTGTGCCCGGCCGACCGCGCGGATCAGCCCGGCCAGCTGGTCGCGGTGCTGGGCGGCCTGTTCGTAGTGCTCCTCCGCCGAGAGCCGGGCCAGCTGATCGGCGGCGGCCCGCAGCGGCCGCCCGTCCGTCCCGGCGATGAGACCGGACACCGCCAGTACACCCGGCCGGTATGCCTCGACCGTCTGCTGCCCGGCGCACGGCGCTCCGCAGCGGCCGAGTTCGGCGAGGACGCAGGGTTTCCCGCTCGGCGAGGTGGCCGAGATGCGCTGGGTGCACGTCCGCAGCCCCGAGGCGCCGGCGAGGGTGTCCGCGGCCGACCGGGCGTCGGTCTGGCTGCGAAAGGGCCCCAGCATCCCGTCTCGCGGCATGCGGACCACCGACAGGCGCGGGAAGGCCTCCTCGGTCAGCGCGACCCACCAGGCGTGCCGTGGGTTCTTGGAACGGCGGTTGTACATGGGACGGTGGGCGGCGATCAGCCGCAGCTCCCGGACCGCGGCCTCCAGCGAGTGCGCGCATTCGACCGCGTCGACCCGTTCGGCCAGCGCGACCATCTCCCGGATCCGCCCGCGGCTCTCCGAGCCGGTGAAGTACTGCCGGACCCGGCGGCGCAGGTCGCCCGACGTCCCGACGTACAGGACTTCGTCGCTCGGGCCGCGGAACAGGTAGACGCCGGGCCGGGACGGCAGATGCTCGGCCAGCGAACGTTTGCGGCGCTGGGCCGGGGTGACCTCGGGCAGGTAGTCCAGGAGTTCTTCGAGGGTGTGGACGCCGAGGTTGCCCACGCGTTCGAGCAGCGCGTGCAGGACGTCGACGGTGGCCCGCGCGTCCGCGAGCGCGCGGTGGTTGGGCGTCGTGCGCGCGCCGAACAACGCGGCCAGCGCGGACAGGCGGTAACTGGGCGTCTCGTCGCGGGAGATGACCCGGCGGGCGAGCCGGACCGTGCAGACCACGGCCGTCTTGGGCCAGTGGTAGCCGTGGCCCTCGCAGGCCGCGCGCATGAAGCCGGTGTCGAAGGCGGCGTTGTGCGCCACGAGCACGGCGCCGGAGATGAACTCGAGGAACGACGGCAGCACGCGTTCGATGCGGGGAGCGTCGTAGACCATCGCGCCGGTGATCCCGGTGAGTTCGACGATCTGCGGCGGGATCGGCATCCCCGGGTTGACGAAGGTGGCGAACTCGCCGACGATCTCGCCGGCGCGGACCTTGACCGCGCCGATTTCGGTGATCCCGTCCGGACCGGGTTTCGTGCCGGTGGTCTCCAGGTCGAACACGACGAAAGTGATGTCCCGCAAAGGGGTTCCCAGCTCGTCGAAGGCGAGTTGCGCCGCGCCGGGCCGCCGTCCGGTGTCCATGATCGGGCACAGTAGGGGCAGGCACCGACAATCCCGGGATGTGCGCACGGCGTCCCATTGAGGGCGGCCCGAGCCCATGGGGCCTACGCTGGAGCGATGCAACCGCAGCCCGCAGTGCCCGAATCGCCCGAGGACGCCACCGGCGGCCCCTCGGGTGTCGTGGTGTCGGCGGGTGACGGGGAGACGACGGCAGAGGTGCCGGCCGAGGGCTGGACGGCCCTGCCGGAGCTGGTGCGGGAGCGGATCGCCGAGCTCGCGTCCGCCGCCGTCGGCAAGCTCCCGGTCGCCGACGTGCCGAGGCAGCTTCGCCCGGTCGCGAAATTCGCCCCGGCGAAACGCGCGAAACTCGGCGGGACGGCGTTGCTCGCCGCGTTGGGGGAGTCTTCGCAGTTCCGGGTCGCGGTCACCGAATGGCTTCGTGACCACCGCAAGGACGCTCTCGACCCGAACGCTCCCGACTCCGTCGCCGCGGCGGCCGCCGCCGTACTGCTGGGTGAGGCGGGCGCGGCGGGCCGGGTCCGGCTGGTGGCGAAGAACGCCGAGGAGACGGCGTTGCGCGCCGAACGCGACGCGGCGCTCGCCCGCAACCAGCGGCTCGAGTCCGAATTGGTCCAGGTGCGCGAGGAGTTGCGCGAGGCCAAGGAGATCGCCGGTGGTGCGCGGGGCGAACGCGACGCCGAAGTCGACAAATTGCTGAAGCGCCTGCGGGAGCAAGGTGTCCAGTTGCGACAGGCCAGGGACGCCGTCGCCGAGGCTCACGCTCAGCTGGAAAGCGGAGGGGCCGAGCGCGCCGAGGAGATCAAGGCGCTGAAGGCCCAATTGGACCGTGAGAAGCAGCGTGTCGCGACAGAGCGGGCGCGGGCGGAGAAAGCCGTCACGGACGCCGAGATCGCGCGTCAGTCGGCGCGTGAGGCCCGTCAGGCGGACGAGGTCCGGCTCGGACTGTTGCTGGACACGATCGAAGGCGCCGTCGGCGGGCTGCGCCGGGAACTTTCGGTGAGCGCGCGGGGCCAGCGTCCGGCGGACATGGTCCGCGGCGCGACGTCGGGGCTGGGCGCGGGCGGCAAGATCCAGGACGTCACCGCGCTCGACAGGCATCTCGCGCTGCCCAATGTGCACCTGATCGTCGACGGCTACAACGTCACGAAGACCGGGTATCCGGAGATGGCGCTTTCCGATCAGCGAGACCGGCTGATCCACCAGCTTTCCGCGCTCGCCGCGCGGACGTCGGCCGAGGTGACCGTGGTGTTCGACGGCGCCGGTGTCCTTTCCGTACCCGCGGCGGTGCCGCGCGGGGTGCGGGTGCTGTTCTCCGAACGCGGCGTGCTCGCGGACGACGTCATCCGGTCCCTGGTCGCGGCGGAGCCGCCCGGGCGGCCGATGGTGGTCGCGAGCACGGACCGGGCGGTGGCGGACTCGGTGCGGCGCAAGGGCGCGCATCCGGTGCCTTCCGCGGTGCTGGTGTCGAGGCTCAGCCGGGTCTGACGGGGCGGGGCGCTTTTACTGCGAACCTCGCCGGAATGCGTTGTGAAAGCCACTTTCGCAACACCGCCGTTCCGCTGGCACGCGCCTGGCCGCGGTTGCCGCCCGCCCTTGCTCGCTTGAAGTACATGATGGCCCCCTTCCTTGCGCTAGGCGCAAGGA
>NZ_JBHXJK010000258.1:0-3865 GCF_042723255.1 Amycolatopsis thailandensis | reverse complement strand
ACGTTCTCCCGCCTACGCCAGGTTCCGTGAAGGCCTCCTTCCCTACTTTCAGGGTAGGGAAGGAGGCCTTCACGGACTTCGCCATCCAACCTGACACTAATACAATCCAGATACTGGACACAGACGGCAAAACGGTCAACGAACTGGCCCAGCCGAGGCCGATCACCCAGCCGTGTACGACTTTCGGGCCTACACGCCGGTGCGACGGGACACCTACCGTGGTGTGGTCTAGACCTCTCATGAGAGGAACCTTCTGATGAAGTTTTCCCGCTCCGCCGTAAAAGTCGCGATACTCACCGCCGTGCTCAGCACGGTCTCGGCGCTCACCGCCGTCCCCGCCCTCGCGCACGGCTCGATGGGCAATCCGATCAGCCGGATCATGCAATGTTTCCAGGAGGGCCCGGAAAACCCGCGATCCGCCGCGTGCAAGGCCGCCATCGCGGTGGGCGACAGCTGGCCGATCTACGACTGGGACGAGGTCAACATCGGCGACGCCAGCGGCCACAGCCGCGAGATCATCCCGGACGGCAAGCTGTGCAGCGCCGGACGGGGCAAGTACAAGGGACTCGACCTCGCCCGCGCCGACTGGCCGGCGACCACGTTGCCGGCCAGCGGCCCGTACACCTTCCGGTACCAGCTGACCGCCGCACACCCGGGCACCTTCGAGCTGTACGTCACCAAACCGAGCTACGACCCGGCGAAACCGCTCAAGTGGTCCGACCTCGAGAACACGCCGTTCTACAAGCAGGACAACCCGCGGATCGTCGGCAACGCCTACCAGCTCCAGGCGAACCTGCCCGGCGGGCGCACCGGCAGGCACCTGATCTACTCGATCTGGCAGCGCCATTGGCCCGACTCCGGTGAGGCCTTCTACTCCTGCTCGGACGTGATCTTCAACTGATCCCGCAAGCGGGCCGCGGCACCGTCCGGCGGCGCGCCGACCACCCCTCATCGGAGCGGATCAGGCGCTTCCGCCGGTCGCGGTGTCGCGGCGCTCCGCGGCCAGCAGGTCGAGCAGGCCGGGGAGCCGATGGTCGATTTCCGCCCGGCGCAACCGGATTCCCTTCCGGTTCCCGTAATTGATCTCGTGGATGAGCCCGGCCTCGCGCAAAACCCGGAAGTGGTGCGTCTGCGTCTGCTTGGACACCGGGAGATCGAACGAGTTGCAGGTGCGCTCGCTGTCGCTCCCGTCCGCCGCCAGCTCCACGATCACGGTGCGGCGATGCTCGTCGGCGAGCGCGCGGAACACCGTGCCCAGATCGACGTCCCCGGCTGGACCTGACCCGGTCATCGCCTCACCTCCCTCAGGTACGTCTTGCATCGTACCTTACGGGCATGCTTGACTGAAGGTACGACGAGCGACGTACCTTCAGTGGGTGCGTGGCAACCGATCCGGGCTTCGCTTGAGCACGAAGCCTGCGGCGCTCGTCGCTTCCCTTCTCCGAAAGGTTGCGGCCATGACGCCTTCCCGCGTCCTGATCCACGGCGCCGGTATCGCCGGCCCGGCTCTCGCATACTGGCTGGCCCGGCACGGGTATCGGCCGACGGTCGTCGAGCAGGCCAAAGAGCTGAGGTCCGGCGGCAGTGCCATCGTCGTCAAGGAACCGGCCCTGACGGTCGCCAGGAGCATGGGCATCCTCACGCGGTTGCGCGAGGTCGCCACCGGCTCGCGTGTCCTCTCGCTCCTCGATCAGGACGGGTGGCAGCTTCTCCGTGTCCCGACGGCTTCCCCGCAGTCGATCGAAGTAACGCGATCCGACCTGTCCACGGTGCTCCACCAGGCAGCGCGCGACGACGCGGAGTTCCTCTTCGACGACACGATCACCAGCCTCCGCCAGGACCGATCGGGGGTCGAAGTCACCTTCCGCCGGTCACCGCCGCGCCGTTTCGACCTGCTCGTCGGCGCGGATGGCATCCATTCCCCGGTGCGCCGCCTGGTCTTCGGACCGGCGGAGCAGTTCACGACCGGCCTGGGCATGTACGGCGCGACGGTGCCGATCGAGCCCGGCGCGCTCGATGACCCGGAGGTGGCTGTGATGCTGACCGCGCCCGGCCGGATGCTCACCATCCACCCGTCCCGGGGGAAACCACTCGCGATGTTCACCTTCCGCGGCGGGCGGGTGCCCGGCTACGACCGTCACGACGCCGCGCTCCACAAGCGCATGGTGGCCGAGGCGTACGCCGGAATCGGCTGGCGGAGCCCCGAATTGGTCGAGGCGTACCAGAACCACCCCGCGCCCTTCTTCGATCCGCTCGCCAACGTGCGGATGGACAAGTGGTCGCGGGGCCGCGTGGCCTTGCTCGGGGACGCGGCATCCGCCGTAGCCCTGTTCGGCGACGGATCGAGCATGGCGATGGCAGGCGCACACACGCTGGCCGAAGCGCTCGCAGCGCATCCCGGTGACCATGAGCGTGCCTTTCGGGCCTACGAAGCGAAGCACCGGCGGCAGGTGGACCCGAGGCACCGTCGCGTCAGCCTCGTCGCCACGCTGCTCGTTCCGCGAACTCGGCACGGGCTGGCGCTCCGCAATACGGCCGTCCGAGCCGTCGGCCTCGCCACCCGGAACTCCACGTCCTCCAGGCAGAACAGCCGGGTCTGAGCGGCCCGGAAATCCACAATGGACAGATGAGCGCGCCGTCCGACCCTCGACCACCGAACCCGGGCTCATCGCGATGGTGGAGCCTGACCGCAGTGTCGATCATGCCAGGGTTCACGACTGTGAACCCGATGCCGCGGGTCGTCGCCTGCGGGCGGAGGTTATCGGC
Organism: Amycolatopsis thailandensis; assembly: GCF_042723255.1. NCBI lineage: Bacteria > Bacillati > Actinomycetota > Actinomycetes > Pseudonocardiales > Pseudonocardiaceae > Amycolatopsis > Amycolatopsis thailandensis. The sequence goes on along the minus strand of NZ_JBHXJK010000258.1, from coordinate 1,099 downwards.
GAAGCCGCACACCGAACCAGTCCGATGAACCGGCGAAAACCCAGTCCCCATGCCCGCCTGCCGATGGTATGTCCGATTCCGTACCAACGGAGGTAGCGAATACCCTACAGAGCACTACGGTGGGGTGTAGATCGATCTGACTACCGAATCCCTTCCCATGCAGGACTCCCCTTTCTCAGCAGGAGGCCGAAAAATCATGTGGATCCGACGTATGTCCGTGATCGCCGCCGCCCTCTTTGCCGGGTCGCTCTTCGCCGGGCCCGCGGCTGTGGCCGAGTCACCGGCCGGACCGCCGATCGAACCTTTCATCATCGGCGGCAAGGTCGTCACCACGCCTTACTCGTTCTTCGCGTCGCTGCAGCGCAACGGTCGTCACTTCTGCGGAGCGTCGCTCATCGCCCCGCAATGGCTTGTCACGGCAAAGCACTGCGTACAGGGCTCCACCGGTGGTGGCTTCTCCGCACGGATCGGCTCGGTCAACACCGGCTCCGGCGGTGAACTCATCACGGCGACGAGCGCGACCCTCGGTGCGAACGACATCGCCGTGGTGAAGCTCTCGCGAGCGGCCACGGGCACGCCGATCAAGATCGCGGCCTCCACCCCGGCCGTCGGCACTGTCAACAAACTGATCGGGCACGGTCAGACGTGCGGTAGCCCTGGTTGCGGTGGCTCGTCGCCACAGCTTCGCGAGGTGGACACCACGACCGTCGCGGACTCCAGGTGCACCGCCGATTTCAAACGAGGCAAAGAGATCTGCTTCCAGGGCGCCCCCGGAACCAGTGCCTGCTACGGCGATTCCGGCGGCCCGTCCATTTTGGACGGTAAGCTGACCGGCGCCACCAGCCGATCCGGCAACAACAGCAGCAACTGCCTCAATGGCCCCGGAATCTACAACAGCGTCCCCGGCTACCGCGCCTGGATCGACCAGGTCACGGGTGGCGCGGTGACCGCGTGGGAGGCCACTTCATAATTTCTCGCAGGTTCTGACGGCGCCGTACCGGGCCGAAATACCTCCAGGAATCGTGCACGTCATGTCAGGTGAGGTGTTGGCCGGGGTGTGGTCGACGGGGGAGGATTCCGGACGTTCACCGTCCGGAAT
>NZ_JBHXJK010000257.1:0-3895 GCF_042723255.1 Amycolatopsis thailandensis | reverse complement strand
CCTTTGCTGTCACTCTCTTTTGGAGAGTGACAGCAAAGGTCCCCCGCTCTCTTTTTCGCCGAAACTCCAGGTCAGACCCCCGGCGATAGCAAAGGTCCCTTGCTCCCCCGCCGGACGCGCCCCGGCGCGCCGGACCCAGGTGGGCGATTCGGCACATCCACTCGTCCCAGCGGACGCCGGTGGGTGAGAATGTCGGCATGCCGCAACTGCGCATCGCACTGGCCCAGGTCAACACCACCGTCGGGGACCTCGAAGGCAACGCCGAGCTCACCGTCGAGTGGACCCGCAAGGCCGCCGAAGCCGGCGCCCACATCGTGGTGTTCCCGGAGATGTCCCTCACCGGTTACCCCGTCGAGGACCTCTCCCTCCGCCCGACCTTCGCCTCCGCCTCGAAGCAGATGGTCGAAGCGCTCGCCCGGCGGCTCGACGACGCCGGTTGCGGCGAGGTGCTCACCTACATCGGGTATCTCGACCTCGACGAGACCGGCCCGCGCGACGCGGCGGCCGCGCTGTACCTCGGCGAAGTGGTCGCCCGCCAGTTCAAGCACCACCTGCCCAACTACGGCGTCTTCGACGAGCACCGCTGGTTCAAGCCGGGCCAAGACCTCGAGGTCGTCCGCTTCCACGGCGTCGACGTCGGCATGGTGATCTGCGAGGACGTCTGGCAGGACGGCGGCCCGATCTCGGCGCTGGGCAAGGCCGGCGTGGACCTCGTGGTCGCGCCCAACGCTTCGCCTTACGAGCGCGCGAAGGACGACATCCGCCTGCCGCTCATCGCCCGGCGCGCGGCCGAGGCTGGGGCGCCGCTGGTGTACACGAACCAGATCGGCGGCCAGGACGACCTCGTCTTCGACGGCGACTCGATCGTGGTCGGCGCGGACGGCCGGTTGCTGGCACGGGCGCCGCAGTTCGTGGAGCACCTGCTCGTCGTCGACACGGACCTCGCCGCGGGCGGGCACACCGCCGAGGGCGAGTTCGAGGGCCTGCGGGTCAAGCGCCGCGTCCTCGGCGAAGACCCGATCCCCGCCTACGCTCCGAGCACCGACTCGGCGATCAGCGAGCCTCTGTCCGACGAAGCCGAGGTGTGGCACGCGCTCGTCGTCGGCCTGCGCGACTACGTGCACAAGAACGGCTTCTCGTCGGTGACGTTCGGTTTCTCCGGCGGCATCGACTCGGCGGTCGTGGCGGCGCTGGCCGCGGACGCGCTCGGCGGCGACAACGTCTACGGCGTCTCGATGCCTTCGGAGTACTCCTCGGAACACTCGAAGGGCGACGCCGAAGACCTCGCGCGCCGCATCGGCGCGCACTATCGCGTCGAGCCGATCGCCGACATGGTCAAGGTCTACGTCGAGCAGCTCCAGCTGACCGGTCTCGCCGAGGAGAACATCCAGGCCCGCGTCCGCGGCATGCTGCTGATGGCCCTGTCCAATCAGGACGGTCACCTGGTGCTCGCCACCGGCAACAAGACCGAGCTCGCCGTCGGCTACTCGACGATCTACGGCGACGCCGTCGGGGCCTTCGCGCCGATCAAGGACCTGTTCAAGACGCACGTCTGGCATCTGGCCAAGTGGCGCAACAAGGAAGCCGAGAAGAACGGCGAACCCCCGCCGATCCCGGAGAACTCGATCACCAAGCCGCCGTCCGCCGAGCTGCGGCCGGGCCAGCTGGACAGCGACTCGCTGCCCGACTACCTGATGCTCGACGACATCCTCGACGACTACATCGAGGGCGACCGCGGCTACGTCGACCTGGTGGACGCGGGGTTCGAGCCTGAAACCATCGATCGTGTGGTGCGCATGGTCGACAAGGCCGAATACAAGCGCCGCCAGTACCCGCCGGGCACCAAGATCACGTTCAAGGCGTTCGGGCGGGACCGGCGGCTGCCGATGACCAACGGCTGGCGCGAGGGCACGGTCGTGACCCCGTCAGCTCAGCGTGACCTGCTTCCCGGCTGAGGTCGTCAGCACGGCCACCAGGCCGGGCTTGGTGTCACGCCGGACGAGCATGTCCATCCCGAGCGCCCGCACCGCGGCTTCGACCGCGCCGGGCTCGGGGTGGACCCCGGTGACCAAGAGCAGCGGGATCGACGGGAGCCCCCGTGTCGTCGGATGCGGGGTGCTCCCCCAGTCGATGAGGAAGGGCGCGAGCCCGTCGAGGCCGCCCGCCCCGGTGAGACGCCAAGACAGCAGTTCGCCGTCATCGGTGGTCCGCGACATCTCGGACGCTTCGCCCGGGTCGTAACCACGTTCGCGGGCTTCGGCGATCGCGTCGTCGATGCCCTGCACCCGCGCCGCCCAGGTGACCAGTGCGGGCTCGGTCAGCTCGTCGATGCCGAACGGGCGCGGCCCGGCGTGCTCGGGTTGATCCGGGTCGGGGCCGACCACCTCGAGGTAGGCACCGGCTCCCAGGTCGGCCAGATAGTTGGCCGTACCGAAGCCGACATGCCTTCCGCCGCGTACAGGCGTGACGCCGGTCAGCTCGGCGACGCGCGCGACGGCCTCTTCGAGGTCCGGCCCGGCGTAGACGAGGTGATCAAGCACGAGGTCGCTCATGCCCATAGTCCTATCGCAGCCGCCGCTCCGGTGGCACCGCGGCATGGCCGCGCCACCCGAAAAGCGGCGCCGCCGAAACTGTCGGACCCGGCTCGTACCCTGGACTCCATGACGGCACAGGGCTACGCCGTGTTCGGCACCGCGATCGGCGATTGCGGCATCGCGTGGAACGAACGCGGGGTCATCGCGGTCCAGCTGCCGGAGGGCAGTGAAGAGAAGACGAGGGCGCGACTGACCGCGCGCCTTCCTGACGTGACAGAATCCGCGCCTCCGGGCGAAGTCCAGCGCGCGATCGACGGGATCGTCTCGTTGATGGACGGCAAGCGCACGGACCTGACCGAGGTCGGCCTCGACTACGAAGGAGTACCGGACTTCCATCACCGGGTGTACGAGTTCATCCGCACGATCCCGCCGGGCAAGACGCTGACCTACGGCGATATCGCGAACATCCTCGGCATGCCCGGTGGGGCGCAGGCCGTGGGGCAGGCGATGGGCCGGAACCCTTTCCCGATCATCGTGCCGTGCCACCGCGTGCTCGCCGCGGGCGGGAAGGACGGTGGGTTCTCCGCGCGAGGCGGAGTCGCCACCAAGCGCCGGATGCTGGTCATCGAAGGCGCTTTGGCGGACGAACCCACGTTGTTCTAAACGGTTTCGGCAGGCGACCACGGCTTGAGCCAGGGCGTCTCCGGCCAGCCTTCCGCCGCGGCCATCAGCGGGATCGCCGTCGCGCCGTCGATGTGCTCGCGGATGATGTCGGCGTGCCCGGCGTGCCGCGCCGTCTCCTCGATGAGGTGGAACAGCACCCAGCGGACCGACCAGGCTTCGACGTCCTTCGGGTACCAGGGCACGCCCTTCGGCACCGGGACCGGCTGACCCAGATCGGGGATGCCGGCGATGACGTCGGCAGTGCGGCGGGCGACCTCGTCGTAGCGCGCGAAGACGTCTTCGAGCGTCTCGCCGTCAGCCATCACGTAGCCGGCTTCGTAGTCCTTCATCGCTTCGTCCATGGGCTTCGAAGGCTTCTGGAGAAGGATGTCGATCCAGCCGTCTTCCGTGGTCGCGGTGTGCTTGATCAGGCCACCGACACTCAGCGAGCTTCTGGTCGGGACCGCTCTGGCCTGTTCTTCGGTCAACCCGTGCGCAGCGATGCGCAGCACGTGGCGCTGCTGTTCCAGGTAGGCGAGGAGACCTTCGCGCTCGTCGGCGATCGGGGGGACGTTGCCAGCCATGATGGCTCCTTCCGTAGGGAAGAGGATCATGACATCCGGTCGCGGCTTCCTGGTGCGATTCGGAATGTATGTGTGCAGGGGACCTTTGATATTGCTAGTTTTTTTGTCTTTGGT
>NZ_JBHXJK010000256.1:0-3998 GCF_042723255.1 Amycolatopsis thailandensis | reverse complement strand
GCCAACCCAGCCTGCAACACCATGAACAACGACGCACCCACAGACCGAGCCACCACCCCCAAACCACCCACCAACCCCGCATCCAACCCGAACCACACGGTGTCGCCCGCATACGAAGCGACAGCCGGGCGCGGCCGGTCGAGGGGCACGGTGGATTCGGCGGGCAGTCCGGCGAGCCTGTCCGTCCAGTAGGCGACCTGCCGGGTGAACAGGCTGTCGTCGGCGTTCTCATCGCCGAGCAGCGTTCGCTGCCACAGCGTGTAGTCGGCGTACTGGACGGGCAGTTGCGACCAGCCGGGCACGACACCATCGCGGCGGGCAGTGTAGGCAGCGACGAGGTCACGCGCGAGCGGGCCCATCGACCAGCCGTCACCCGCGATGTGATGCACCAGCACCAGCAACACCGACGTCGACTCGTCAACCTCGAACAACGTCGTCCGGATCGGTATCTCCCCAGCCAGATCGAACTCGTACCGCGCCGCGCCGCTCAGCGTCTCCGTGAGACCGGCTTCGGTCGTCCGGTCGGCGTGCAGGGACGGCCGGTCGTCGGTGACGAGCTGGTGCGGACGGCCGTCGATCTCGGGGAACACCGTCCGCAGCGACTCGTGCCGTCCGACGACATCGCCGAGAGCCGCCTCCAGTGCCCCGCGGTCCAGGTCGCCCGTGAGCCGAAGGGCGAGCGCGATGTTGTAGGTCGCTGACGGCCCCTCCAGCTTGTGCAGGAACCACAACCGCTGCTGCGCGAACGACAACGGCAGCACGTCGGGACGGTCTCGCGGCACCAGCGCGGGCCGGTCCGAGCCGCCGTGGACGCGCTCGGCGAGCCTGGCCACGGTGTCCGCGTCGAAGAGCGCGCGAACCGGCAGATCCACCCCGAACACCGCCCGGATCCGGCTGACCAGCCGGGTCGCGAGCAGAGAGTGTCCGCCAAGGTCGAAGAAGCCGTCGTCGACGCCGACCGTCGGCCGACCGAGGATTTCCGCGAACAGTCCACACAGGACTTCTTCCTGAGGGGTCCGCGGGGCACGGCCGGTGACCTGGTGCCCGCCGGGTTCGGGCAGGGCAGCGCGGTCGACCTTGCCATTATCGGTCAACGGGATCTCGCCGATCGCGAGGAACACGGCCGGGACGAGGTGCTCCGGCAGCCGCTCGGCGAGCCGTTCCCGCAGCCGCGCCAGCAGCCGGCCGGTGGTCCGGGAACCGAGCGGGTTGTTCACCAGCGCGGACCGGGGGCGCCCACTGCCGGGGTGCCGGTACACGCCGGTCAGCCGGTCGTCGTCACCGGCGGGCAGGAGGACGGCTTCGTAGGTGGCGGACTCGTGCGGGGACCACGTCGTCACCACCCGGCGGCCGGCACGCTCACCCCAGGCGTGCAATTCCTCCGGATCCAGCCCGGTCCCGGAGCGCAGGTGGGAGCGGACTTCATCGAGGGACGCGTGCCGCGCCAGGGCCAGTGCGGCCGCCGCTTCCCCGGCCAGCCGGGGGCTCCGGATCCCGGTGAGCCGCACCGGGCCGTCGAGGCCGCCCAGCTCGTCCAGACCGGCGAACTCCACCTCCGGCAGGTCCGCGACCGACGTCGCGAGCACGGGATCGCGATGGATGACCACTTCGTAGCGGTGCCGGGTCAGCTCGTTGTGCGGTTGACCCCGTTTGAGCCGGATGTCGATCCCGGCCGCGTTCTCCTCGGCCCACGACGAGAAGAAGCCTGGATCGACGACCAGCTCCTTCTCCAGCAACACGGCCTGCTCGACAGCGGCGCGCAGGCGCTCGACGGATTTCGCCCGTCCGGCCTGAACCGCCGTGTGCAGAGCACGGACCGTCCGTTGATGCCGCACGTCACCGACGAAGATCCGGCCACCCGGCGCGAGCAGTCGCAGGGCGCCGTCCAGGACGCGCGCCAAGTAGGCGCCATCCGGGAAGTACTGGACGATCGAATTCAGCACCACCACATCGAAGAAGTGGTTCGGCAAACCGGTAACGTCGTCCGCGGGCTGACAGCGCAGTTCGACGCGCTCCGCGTCCACCTGGGCGCGCAGCCGTTCGATCACCGGCGCCGAGAAGTCGGTCGCCCAATAAGACTCGACGTCGTTCAGCAGAGGCCCAAGCAGCAGACCGGAGCCGACGCCGATCTCCAAGATCCGGCGCGGCGACGACTCCCGGATCCGCTCGACCGCAGCCGCCTGCCACGACTTCATCTCCTCCAGCGGAATCGGCTCACCGGTATAAGAGCTGTTCCAACCGGTGAAATCCGAACCCAGCGTGGCGGTCTGCTCGGCTCCGTACATCGTGTCGTAGACGTCACGCCACTCATCGACCTGCTCGTCACCGATCTCCGGAGCGGTGTCGTGCTCCTGGACGACGTAGGCGACCAGCCGGTCCTCCCGCGCGACTACAACGGCTCGGGCGACCTCGGGCTGGTCGAGCAACGCGGCCTCGACCTCGCCCGGCTCGACCCGGAACCCGCGCACCTTCACCTGATCATCAACCCTGCCGACGAACTCCAGTTCACCACGGCGGTTCCAGCGCACCCGGTCACCGGTCCGGTACATCCGCGCCCCAGGCCCCCCGAATGGATCGGCCACGAACCGGTCTGAAGTCAGGTCCGGACGGCCGAGGTAGCCGCGCGCGACTCCGGCGCCCGAGACGTACAGGTCGCCGGGGACTCCCGGGGCCGTCAAGCGCAGCCGCTCGTCGAGGACATAAGTCCGCATGGTGTCCATCGGGACGCCGATCGGGACCGTCCCTTGTGGAATGTCGTCCCACGTCATCACATGCCGGGTCGCGAAGGTCGTCGTCTCCGTCGGGCCATACCCATCCACCACGGAGATCCCCGGATACGCCTCGAACACCCGGCGGACGGCCTCGGGTGACACCACGTCACCCCCGGTCCAAACCTGCTCCACCGACTCGAAGCAGTCAAGATGGTGCTCGGTCATCACACTGAACAACCCGGCCGTCAGCCACAACCCGGTGACCCCGCCACTTACGACAGTCCTCGCCAGCACCGCCGCGTCGAACTCCCCCGACGGCGCCAACACCAGCGTCCCACCATGAATCAGCGGAACCCACAATTCATACGTGGAGGCGTCGAACACCTGCGGCGAATGCACCAGCACCCGCCGATGCGCCTCACCCCAACACCCGTCCGAGACCAGCCCGACGACATCGGCGTGCGTCACCGCCACACCCTTCGGCACGCCGGTGGACCCCGACGTGAACATCACATACGCCAAATTTCTCGGATCCACCAAGACGTCCGGATCAACCCGCGAACTGTCGTCCGTCTCCGGCAACTCACGCAATACCAGCACCGGATCCACATGATCGACCAAATCGCCGATCCGGCCGGCCGGATACGACGGATCCACCGGCACATAGACACCGCCGGCCTTCACCACCGCCACGATCGCCACAACCAACTCGACCGAACGCTCCAGCAACAACACCACCCGGCGCTCCGGGCCCACACCCTGGCCGATCAGCCAATGCGCCAACCGATTCGCCCGCGCGTCCAACTCTCCATAGGACAATTCGACACCACCGGCCACCACCGCGACCGCACCCGAATCCCGCTCCACCCGGGCACGGAACAACTCCGGCAGCGTGCGGGCGGGCGCGTCCAGGACCGGGGCCGCGGTGAGCCGGGCGCTTTCCCCCGGAGCCAGGATGTCGACGTCGTTGATCGAGCGGTCCGGGTGGTCGACCATGGTCCGCAGGACACGGAGCCAGCGTTCGACGAAGTCTTCGATGGTCTCCCGGTCGAACAGTTCGGTCGCGTATTCGACGGCACCCGCGAGACCGCCGTCCGGCTTCTCGGCGAGATTCAGGAACAGGTCGAACCGCGCGGCGCCCACCAGTGCGGTCTCCGGACGGACGTCCAGTCCCGGCAGGGTGAATCGCGGCTCTTCGTTGTTCTGTAGGGCGAGAGCGATCTGGAACAACGGATGATGCGCCGACGAACGACGAGGATTCAACCGCTCCACCAACAACTCGAACGG
>NZ_JBHXJK010000255.1:0-4494 GCF_042723255.1 Amycolatopsis thailandensis | reverse complement strand
CGCAAAGACCGCATCCAGAGGACTAAACGCGAGCGGGGGTGCGTCTGATTCGCCACATTCGGAGGCACCCGACTGGGTCACGGCGGCGTCCTTCCCGGAGGATGTGCTCATGAACACGTCCGCCTACGACGCCGATCTGCCCGCCCACGTCGAGCGGGCGCTGGCCGGGTTCCTCGAGCGCGCCGGTGCCGAAATCCGCCGCGCCGAGCCGACCGTGGGCGTCGGGATCGACGCGCTGGCCGGGTTCGTGCTGGGCGGCGGCAAACGCCTGCGCCCGACGTTCGCCTGGTGGGGCTGGCGCGGCGCGGGCGGCGACCCGGACGGGCCGGACGTCGAAGGCGTGCTCCAGGCGGTGGCGAGCCTGGAGCTGATCCAGGCGTGCGCGCTCATCCACGACGATCTCATCGACTCCTCCGATTCGCGCCGCGGTTCCCCGACGGTGCACATCGCGGGTGCGAAGCTGCACGCCGACAGCGGCTGGCTGGGTTCGCCGAGCACGTTCGGGCTCGCGACCGCCGTCCTGGTCGGCGACCTGGCGCTGGCCTGGGCCGACGACATGTTCGGCGAGGCCCCGCTCCCGCCCGCGGCCCTCGCGGCGGCGCGGCCCGCGTGGCGCGCGATGCGCACCGAAGTCCTCGCGGGCCAGTACCTCGACGTCCGCACCCAGGCCACCGGCGACGCCTCCCCCGAGGCGGCGCTGCACATCTGCAAGCTCAAGACGGCCGCGTACACCGTCATGCGCCCGCTGCACCTCGGTGCCGCGCTCGGCGGCGCCGACGACGCCCTGATCGCGACGCTGCGCGAATTCGGCGACGAGGTCGGCGTGGCGTTCCAGCTGCGGGACGACCTGCTCGGCGTGTTCGGCGACCCGTCGGTCACCGGCAAGCCCGCGGGCGACGACCTGCGCGAGGGCAAGCGGACGCTGCTGGTCGCGCTGGGTCTCCAGCGCGCGGCCGAGCAGGGCAAGAACGCCGCGTCGAAGGTCATCTCCGACGCCATCGGCGACGCGCACCTGTCCGAAGACGCCGTCGAGACCGTGCGCGAGGCGCTGCTCGACGTCGGCGCCGTCGACGCGGTGGAACGCCGCATCGACGAGCTCACCGAGTCCGCGATGGCGGCGCTGGACCGCGCCCACCTGGCCGAGCCCGCTCCCGCCGCGCTGACCGGGCTGGTCGTCAAGGCGACCCAGCGGACGTACTGATGCGCACCGTCACCGGTCCGAGTGACCACGTGGTGGTGATCGGTGGCGGGCTCGCCGGGCTGTCGGCGACGCTGCACCTGCTCGGCGCCGGACGCCGCGTGACCCTGCTGGAGCAGGACAAGACTCCCGGCGGACGCGCCGGACAGGCGGATTTCGGCGGCAACACCGTCGACACCGGGGCCAGCGTGCTGACCATGCCGGAACTGCTCGACGAGGCGTTCTCGGCGGTCGGCGAATCCTTGGCCGACAACCTGACACTGACACGGCTCGACCCCGCGTACCGCGCGAGGTTCGCCGACGGCAGCACCATCGCCGTGCACACCGACGCGGCGGCGATGGAGGCCGAGATCCGCGAGGCCGCCGGTCCGGCCGAAGCCGAGGGCTACCGCCTGCTCCGGCGCTGGCTGACCGAGCTGTACGCGGTGCAGAAGGATCGGTTCATCGGCGCGAACTTCGACTCCCCGCTCGACCTCGCGCGCCCGGAACTGGCGAAACTGGCCGCACTGGGCGGCTTCGGGCGGCTCGGCCCGAAGATCGGCGGCTTCCTGCGCGACGACCGGGTGCGCCGCTTGTTCTCCTTCCAGGCGCTCTACGCGGGACTCGACCCGGCGCGCGCGATCGGCGCGTACGGCGTCATCTCCTACATGGACACCGTCGGCGGGGTCTACTACCCGTCGGGCGGGATGGGCGAGATCGCGCGGGCGATGGCGAACGCGGCCGGGCGCGCGGGCGCGGAAGTGCGGTTCGGCACCGAAGCCGCTTGGCTGGAAAGGGTTTCCTCGCGGGTGCGCGCGGTGCGGACCCGCTCCGGCGAGCGGATCCCTTGCGACACCGTGGTTCTCGCGACCGAACTCGGCACCGCGTACCGGCTGCTCGGCGCCCGCCCGCGTCGTCCGCTGCCGCTGCGGTACTCGCCGTCGGCCGTGGTGCTGCACGGGCACGCGCCGCGATCGTGGCCGGAGTTGGGCCACCACACCATTTTCTTCGGCCAGGCCTGGGAAAGGACGTTCTCGGAGATCATCCGCGAGGGCAGGCTGATGAGCGATCCGTCGCTGCTGGTGACCCGGCCGACCGCGACCGAACCGGGCCTCGCCCCCGGCGGCGACCAGGTGATCTCGGTGCTGGCCCCGGCGCCGAACCTGCGCCGCGGCAAGATCGACTGGGGCCGGGTCGGGCCCGCCTATCGCACGGAACTCCTGCGCACGCTGGAAAACCGCGGCCTCACCGGGTTCCCGGACGATTTCACCGTCGACGAGACGATCACCCCGGCGGGCTGGGCGGAGCGCGGGCTGACCGCGGGCACCCCGTTCTCGCTCGCGCACACCTTCGCCCAGACCGGCCCGTTCCGCCCGGGGAACCTGCTGCGGGCGGCCGACAACGTCGTGCTCGCGGGCTGCGGGACGACGCCGGGGGTCGGCATCCCGCCGGTGGTGATCTCCGGCAGGCTCGCGGCGGGAAGGGTCACCGGCCGATGAACGAACTCGACGCCGCGGGCATCACCGAACCGGCGTTGCGGGCCGCGTACACCGAATGCCGCCGCGTCAACGCGCACTACGGCCGCACCTTCTTCCTCGCGACCCGGCTGCTGCCGCCCCGCACGCGGCCGTTCGCGCACGCGCTGTACGGCTTCGCGCGGATGGCGGACGAGGTGGTCGACAACCCCGCGCCCGGGACCGATCCCGCTGTCGCGCTGGACGACGTCGCCGTCATGGTCGGCCAGGTCTTCGACGGTGGAACGCCCGCCGACCCGGTGCTGGCCGCCCTCGCCGACACCGTGCGGCGCCACGACCTGGACCGTGAGCTGTTCGACGCGTTCCTGCGGTCCATGACGATGGACCTCAAGATCACCGAATACGCGACCTACGCCGACCTCAAGGAGTACATCCACGGTTCGGCCGAGGTCATCGGGCTCCAGATGCTGCCGGTCTTCGGCACCGTCGTCCCGGTCGCCGACGCCGTGCCCGGCGCCGCCGCGCTGGGCGAAGCGTTCCAGCTGACCAACTTCCTGCGCGACGTCGGCGAAGACCTCGACCGGGGAAGGCTCTACCTGCCCACCGGCGAACTGGCCGCGTTCGGCGTCGACCGCGAACTGCTCGAATGGTCGCGCGCCCGCGGCCTGCCGGACCGGCGGGTGCGGCGGGCCCTCGCCGTGGCGGTCGCGCGCAACCGGGCGGTGTACCGCCGCGCGGAAGCGGGAATCCCGTTGCTGCGCGAGGAATCCCGGGATTGCGTGCGGACGGCGCTCGCGCTCTACGAAGGCATTCTGGACGAGATCGCGGCCCTCGGTTACGACGTGCTGAACACCCGCGCCGTCGTCCCCCGGCGACGTCGGATGGCGGTCGCCCTTCCGAGGTTACTGGCGAGCACGTGGAGCAACTCCAGGCTTAGGCTGCGATCATGACCACTGCTGCGAACAGGAAGATCCGGATCGGCGTCCAGCTGCAGCCTCAGCACGCCGAGTACAAGGCGATCCGCCGGGCGGCCTCGGAGGCCGAAGACCTCGGTGTGGACATCGTCTTCAACTGGGACCACTTCTACCCGCTCTACGGCGAGCCCGAGGGACTGCACTACGAGTGCTGGACCATGCTGGGCGCCTGGGCGGAGTCCACGTCGCGGGTCGAGATCGGCGCGCTGGTGACGTGCAACAGCTACCGCAACCCCGAACTGCTCGCCGACATGGCCCGCACCGTCGACCACATCTCCGACGGACGGCTGATCCTCGGCATCGGCTCCGGCTGGTTCGAGAAAGACTACGACGAGTACGGCTACGAGTTCGGCACCGCCGGCGGGCGGCTCGACGACCTCGCCGAGGCGCTCCCCCGGATCGAGAGCAGGCTCGGCAAGCTGAACCCGGCGCCGACCCGCGACATCCCGGTGCTGATCGGTGGCGGCGGCGAGAAGAAGACGCTGCGCCTGGTCGCGAAGCACGCCGACATCTGGCACGGCTTCGGCGACCCGGAGGTCGTGGAGCGCAAGGTCAAGATCCTCGACCAGCACTGCGCCGACATCGGCCGGGACCCGAAGGAGATCGAGCGTTCGGTCGGTGTCGACGGAGACCCCGAGGAGCTGGGCCCGAAGCTGCTGGAGCACGGCGTCTCACTGTTCACCGTGGGGACCGGTGGGCCGGACTACAACCTGGACAAGCTGCGGGCCTGGATCGCCTGGCGCGACAAGCAGCAGTCCTGACCGCTTTCGGGCTCGTGAGTGGCGAGGACGGTTCTAACCGGCTTTACCACTCACGACCCCACTCGGTACCGGCGCTCGCCCACCTGCGGTACATGAAGGCCCCCTTC
>NZ_JBHXJK010000254.1:0-4946 GCF_042723255.1 Amycolatopsis thailandensis | reverse complement strand
CTCTGGATGCGGTCCTTGCGCGTGCAACTACCGCATCCAGAGGACGAAACGCGAGGGTCAGAGGGGCTTGAACTGCACGTAGGTCAGCTGCTTGAAGGTGTTCTTCCCGCTCGCCGACGGCAGTCCGAGCAGGTGGTCGGCCACTGGCGACAGCGGTCCGCAGCCGGTCGTGCGCGGCAGGGCGAGCTGTGTGTCGACGACGCCGAACTTCACCGTCTTCGGGTTCTGCGAGATCACCTCGAAGGGCACCGCGGGATCGTCCTTGACCACCGAGTGGAGTGGCGCGTCGAGCGTGCCGACAGTGCATTCCTTGGGCAGCAGGGGGTGTCGCAGAACGGCGTAGAGGTCCAGTTCCCCGCGGCGTTCGTCGTTCGACAGGAAGTCCGAGTAGCCGCCGTACTTCAGCTGCATGGTCGCGCCGAAAGCACCGCGGACCGGGGCGGGGGTGTGCCGCAGTTCGCCGAACACCTGCGCGAATTTCCCGTCGACCTCGCCCTCGGAGAACGTCAGCCGCATCTCGCCGAGCTGGATCTCGCGGTCGCCGATGGTCAGGACTCCTTGGGAGACAAAGGCTTCGCAACGCCAGGTGCCGGGGTCGGCGTTGGCGGGCGGGGCGGGGCAGGCGGAGAAGTCGAACTCGGGCACGGGGGACGACGCCGCGGAGGCGTGGCCGGGGAGGGCGACGAGGGCGGCGGCGGAGAGCGCGGCCGCGGCCGCTGCGAGAAGGCGTCTCATGACTCGAAAGAGTGGTCTGTGCCGGTTTGGGGCACATCGGGGAAGACCCCCAAGGGGGCCCGGAGATTGCCACGTTCGAGTGAAACTAAACGGTGTTTACCCAGCTGACGCGAATCCATTTCGGATTCGGTCTTGAAGGTGGCTCGAACGGCGGGCGATCATCGGCCCATGTCCCCACTGTCGCGCCGCAAGTTCCTCGGGTTCACCGCGCTCAACTCCGCCGCCGCTCTCGGGCTCACCACGATTTCCACCGCGCGGGCCGAAGAACCGGCCCCGGGCTTCTCGACGGCGGTGGTCGTCGGCACCGGTTACGGCGCCGCGGTCACCGCGCTCCGCCTCGGTGAGGCCGGGATTCCCACCGTCATGCTCGAAATGGGCAGGCTGTGGACCGACCCCGGCCCCGACGGCAAGGTTTTCTGCGACATGCTCCGCCCGGACCGGCGCGCCGCGTGGTTCAAGAACCGCACGCAGGCGCCGCTCGCGTCGTTCCTCTGGCTGGACGTGGCCAACCGGGACATCAAGCGGTACCCCGGAGTCCTCGACAGGGTGAACCACGGCGACATGTCCGTCTACGTCGGCCGGGGCGTCGGCGGCGGTTCCCTGGTCAACGGCGCGATGGCCGTGACGCCGAGGCGGTCGTACTTCGAGGAGATCCTGCCGGACGTCGACGCCGACGAGATGTACGGGAAGTACTTCCCCCGGGCCAACCAGGCGCTCGGTGTGAACGACATCGACCCGGAGTGGTTCGAGAGCTGTCGCTCCTACCGCTACGCGCGGGTTTCCCGGAAGGCGGCGGGGCGGGCGGGACTCAAGACCGTTTTCGTGCCCAGCGTCTACGACTTCGACCACATGGAGCGGGAAGAGGCGGGCACGGCGCCGCGGTCGGCGCTCGCGTCCGAGGTCATCTACGGCAACAACCACGGCAAGCGTTCCCTCGACAAGAGCTACCTCGCGGCCGCGCTGGGCACCGGGAACGTGACCATCAAGACGCTGCACGAAGTCCGCGGGATCACCCGCCAGACCGACGGCACCTACGTCCTCACCGTGCACGAAACCGCCGAGGACGGCTCGGTCGTGGCGAGGAAACAGCTCGGCGCGAAGTACCTGTTCCTCGGCGCCGGCAGCCTCGGTTCGACGGAACTGCTCGTGCGGGCAAGGGAAACCGGGACGCTGCCCGAACTCGGCGACGAGGTCGGCCGCGGCTGGGGCACCAACGGCAACGTGATGCTGGGCCGCGCCAACCACGCGTGGGATCTCTGCGGATCACTGCAATCGGGGATGCCCGCGCTCGGCATCGACGCGTGGGACGACCCGGTGAACCCGGTCTTCGCCGAGGTCGCGCCGGTGCCCGCCGGGATCGAGACGTGGCTGAGCCTGTACCTGGCGATCACGAAGAACCCCGAACGCGGCCACTTCACCTACGACGCCGCGACCGACTCCGCGCGGCTCCAGTGGCGCGCTTCGCAGGGACAGCCGTCGATCGACGCGGCGAAGTCGTTGTTCGACAAGGTCAACCGGGCGAATCGCACGATCTACCGGAGTGACCTGTTCGGGGACACAAGGTCGTTCGAGAACCGGTTCACCTATCACCCGCTGGGCGGGCTGGTGCTGGGCAAGGCCACCGATCAATACGGCCGGGTGAAGGGCTACCGGAACCTCTACGTGACCGACGGTTCGCTGATCCCGGGCAGTACCGGGGTGAACCCGTTCGTGACGATCACCGCGCTGGCCGAGCGGAACGTGGAACGAGTGCTGGCCGAGGACGTGTCGCGCTGATTCAGCCCGCGGCCCGCAACTTCTCGTAGTACTCGACGCATTCGTCGTACCGCGGCAGCAATCCCTGCTCCAAGGCCTCTTTCAGGTAAGGCGCCTCAGTGTCCTTTTCGGACACCGCGGGTTCGATGTCCTGCGGCCACGGCAGCGCGAGATCGGCGTCAAGCGGGTTGACGCCGTGTTCGGCGGCCGGGTTGTACGGCTCGGAGCAGAGATAGGCCATGACCGTGTTGTCTTCGAGCGCCATGAAAGCGTGGCCGAGGCCCTCGGCGATGTAGACCGCCTTGTATTCGGCGCTGTCGAGCAGCACGGACGTCCATTCGCCGAAAGTGGGCGAGCCGACCCGGATGTCGACGATCACGTCCAGCAGCGAACCGCTCGGGCAGTACACGTATTTCGCCTGCCCGGGCGGGGTGTCCGCGAAATGCACGCCGCGGATGGAGCCGCGCCGGGAAACGCTGGTGTTGGTCTGCGCCAGGCGAAGCCGGTGCCCGACCGCTTCGACGAAGGCCTCTTCCTGAAACGGCGCCACGAACAGGCCTCGGTGATCGGGGAAAACGCGCGGGGTGAACTCGAAACAGTCGGGGATGCTGAGGCGCCTGGCTTGCATACCTCTCATGCTAACCAGGGCCGAAGCGGTGTTCCCAAACCGGACGGACGTCTTGCGAAACCTCTCCTGAGCTGCGGATATCCGGGCGCGTTTGTGACATGAACCGCACCAGAGGGGCACACTGGTCCGCATGCCTGTCACAATGATCTGACCGCTGCGTCCGCGGCCGTCGCCACACCCACGGCATCGATGGCCGATTGGACGCTTCGCCGACAGGCCGGCGCTACCGCGCTGGGCTGCCGTGTCGGAGGACGAGTTACCCCAGGTGGCCGGGCCACGCCCAGTTTGGCCTGCTCACCGGCCAGTTCCCCCGCTCGCAGTCCCAGGAGAATCACATGACCTTCGCTCGAATCGAGACTTCGCCGTCCTTAGACACGGCGGAAGCAATGACGGGAACCACGATGACCACGCCAGTGACCGACACCGAGATCTTCGAAGGACACGAGGGCGGCAAGCTCTCCGTGGCCGCGACGCGCCCGATCTCCTCGCCCCGTGACCTCTCGGTCGCGTACACGCCTGGGGTGGCGAAGGTGAGCCGGGCGATCGCCGAGGACGCGGCCAAGGCGAAGCGGTACACGTGGGCGGACAGGCTGGTCGTGGTGGTCAGCGACGGTACGGCGGTGCTCGGCCTCGGTGACATCGGCGCGAGTGCCTCGCTGCCGGTCATGGAGGGCAAGTCGGTCCTGTTCAAGACCTTCGGCGGGCTCGACTCCATCCCGCTGGTGCTCGACACCACCGACGTCGACGAGATCATCGAGACCCTCGTCCGGCTGCGCCCGTCGTTCGGCGCGGTGAACCTGGAGGACATCTCGGCGCCGCGCTGCTTCGAGCTGGAGGACCGCCTCAAGGAGGCCCTCGACTGCCCGGTCATGCACGACGACCAGCACGGCACGGCGATCGTCACGCTGGCCGCGCTGCGCGGGGCGAACCAGGTCCTCGGCAAGGACATCTCCGGCCAGCGCGTGGTCGTCTCGGGAGCGGGCGCGGCGGGTGTGGCCTGCGCCAGGATCCTGCAGAACGCCGGCGTCGCGGACGTCACCGTGCTCGACTCGCGCGGCATCATCCACTCCGGGCGCGACGGGCTGAACCCGATCAAGCGGAAGCTCGCCGAGACCACCAACACGGCCGGTCTGCGCGGCGGCCTCGGTGAAGCGCTCAAGGGCGCCGACGTCTTCCTCGGCCTGTCGGGGGCGACCATCGACGAGTCCCTGCTGGCCGGGATGGCCGATGACGCGATCGTGTTCGCGCTGTCGAACCCGGACCCGGAGGTTCACCCGGGCGTGGCGGCTCAGTACGCCAAGATCGTCGCGACCGGGCGCAGCGACTTCCCGAACCAGATCAACAACGTGCTGGCGTTCCCCGGCGTCTTCCGCGGCGCGCTGGACTCCGGCGCGCGGGCGATCACGGAGAACATGAAGCTGGCCGCGGCCGAAGCGATCTTCGCGGTCGCGCAGGACGACCTGGGGCCGGACCGCATCGTCCCCAGCCCGCTGGACCCGCGGGTCGCGCCCGAGGTGGCCGCCGCGGTCGCGAAGGCCGCCGAGGCGGACGGCGTCGTCTGACGGTTCCTTTCACGCTCGCTCAAGCGCTATGAAAGGTCCTTTCCTTGCAAAATTTGCAAGGAAAGGACCTTTCATAGCGTGTGGGGGTTGTACGCCTCGGCCGAGTCTCTCCGTCCGAAGCGAGGGAAGGGTGCTTCACCCGGTGCGGTAGGCCGAAGCAGAACCTGAAGGCGTTGTGAAAGCCACTTTCGCAACCTTCAACGTTGCGAAAGTGGCTTTCGCAACCTCATCTTCCTGTCACGTCAGGTGCCGAGTCCGTGAAGGCC
>NZ_JBHXJK010000253.1:0-5013 GCF_042723255.1 Amycolatopsis thailandensis | reverse complement strand
GAGAAGGAACACGCGTGTTCCGTCTCTGATCACGCGAGTTCCGCCTTCAATCACGCGAGTCACGTCTCTGATCACGCGAGTCACGTCTTCGATCACCGGACGGCCCTCGGGGACCCCGTGCGACGAAAGGCCCCTTCATCGCAAATTTTGCGATGAAGGGGCCTTTCATTGCACGTCCGAGGATCACTCGTCAGTGCGTCACGAAGAGCGTCAGTGAACGCCCTTCATCAGCTTGCGGATCATCGGCGTCGCCAGCAGGAGCGCCACACCGACCACGACGGCCACTCCGCCGACGATGCTGAAGTACGGCGCTTCGTCGTCCACCGTGTAGTACTCGGCGAGCTTCCCGGACATCGCCGTACCCAGCGAGATGGACAGGAAGTTCAGCGCCACCATCTGCGTCCGGAAGGCCTCCGGCGCGAGCTTGGTCGACAGCGAAAGGCCGACCGGCGAAAGCATCAGCTCCGCAATGGTGAACACGAGCAGGATTCCGGCCAGCGCGAGCAGCGGGCTCGCGTTCTTGCCGCTGCCGACCATCGGGAGGAACAGCAGGAACGCCGCGCCCATGGTGACCGTGCCGAGCACGAACTTGATCGGCGAGGACGGCTGCCGCGAACCGAGTTTCGTCCAGATCGCCGCGATCACCGGCGCGAACAGGATGATGAACACCGGGTTGATCGAGTTGACCCACGCGACCGGCATCTCCCAGCCGAAGACCGTCCGGTTCAGCCGTTCGTCGGTGTAGGCCGCGACCACGGTGAACTGCTGCTGGTACAGCGAGAAGAACGCGGCGCTCGCGATGAACATCGGGATGAACGAGTACACCCGGCTGCGTTCCTCGGAGGTGATCTTCTTGCTGCTGATGATCACCACGAAGTAGATCACCGAGATGATCGCGACGGCCCAGACGACGACGTCGACCAGGTTCGCCGGGTTGATCACGCCGAAGACCACGAGCAGCACGATCGCCGCGACACCGGCCGCGGTGCCGCCGAAGACCAGCGGACGCCGCGACGCGGGCAGCGGGTTCGGGATCTCGCTCGCCTTCTCGCCGAGGTTCTTGCGGCCGATCGTGTACTGGATGAGGCCGAGCGCCATGCCGAACGCGGCGAGCCCGAAGCCGACGTGGAAACCGATCTCGCTCTGCGCGAGCCCGGTCAGCAGCGGCCCGACGAAGCCGCCGAGGTTGATACCCATGTAGAAGATCGTGAAACCGCCGTCGCGGCGCTCGTCGCCCTTCGCGTACAGCGTCCCGACAATGGTGGTGGCGTTGGACTTCAGCCCGCCACTGCCGATGGCCACGCACGCGAGGCCGACGCCGATACCCGCCAGCCCCGGCAGCACGGCCAGGCTGATGTGACCGGCCATGATCAGGATCGCGCTGTAGAACAGCGTCCGTTCGGAGCCGAGCACGCGGTCCGCGACCCAGGCGCCGATCACCGCCGACAGGTAAACCATGCCGCCGTACGCGCCGACGATGCCGAGCGCGGAGGCCTTCGGCAGCGCGAGGCCGCCCTGACTGACTTCGTAGTAGAGGTAGATCGGGAGGATGCCGAGCATCCCGTAGTACGAGAACCGCTCCCACATCTCGACGCCGAAGAGGTTCGCCAGCCCTCGTGGGTGCCCGAAGAACCTCGTGTCTTGCTGGACCTCGGTAGAGGTACTCACCATGCCGTCCTTATCGAAGACATCGTTGTCGTTTTCGGTTCACATGCTAAGAGTCCAGCATGTGGAACTGACACCGACGTCCGGATGGATCTTGTGGTCGCCGTCATGAAGAGATGAAGTCCGCAGCTCCGGGCGTTAAAATCGAGTCAAGGTGCGCCGGGAAGTCTGGTCGGCAACAGTATTCGTTGTCGCCGAAAACCGGAGGATGCCGTGTCCGGCCCCAACCGCCCCGCCAAGGTCGTCGTCGCCGACTTCGCCCGCTATCTCCGTACGGAAACCACCGGCGGGTTGATCCTGCTCGGTGCCACCGCGGTCGCGCTGCTGTGGGCGAATTCGCCCATCGACGACATTTACCGCGCGATCCGCGATTTCCGGCTCGGTCCCGAATTCCTCCACCTGAACCTGACGATCGGCGACTGGGCGAAGGACGGCCTGCTCGCGCTGTTCTTCTTCGTCGCCGGGCTCGAACTCAAACGCGAGCTCGTGGTCGGTGAACTCTCCCGGTTCAAGCAGGCGATCCTGCCGGTGGTCGCCGCGATCGGCGGCATGATCGTCCCGGCGCTGGTCGCGCTTTCCGTCGGCTGGGGAACGCCGGGCATCGAGCGCGCCTGGGCCATCCCGGTCGCGACGGACATCGCGTTCGCGCTCGGCGTCCTCGCGCTGACCGCGTCGAACCTGCCGAGCAGCGCCCGGGTCTTCCTGCTCTCGCTGGCGGTGGTCGACGACCTCGGCGCGATCCTCGTCATCGCGATCCTGTTCACCGCGAAGTTCGACCTCGTCGCCGCGGGCGTCGCCGTCGTCGCTCTCGCGCTGTACGCCTACCTCCAGCACCGCCGCGTCCGCAGCGCCTGGATCTACGTGCCGCTGGCCCTGATCACCTGGGTCGCGGTGCATTCGGCGGGCATCCACGCCACCATCGCCGGCGTCGCGCTCGGCCTGCTGACCCGGGTCCGCGCCGACGAAGGCGAGGAGCACTCGCCCGCGGTCCGGCTCGAACACCGGCTGCAACCGTGGTCGGCGGCGGTCGCGGTGCCGCTGTTCGCGCTGTTCGCGGCCGGGATCAAAGTGGACGGCGAGTCGCTCGGCGCGGTGTTCACCACGGCGTTGCCGCTGGCCGTGCTGGTCGGGCTGGTCGGCGGGAAGCTGGTCGGGATCTTCGGCGCCAGCCTGATCGCGGTGAAGTTCAAGCTCGCGGAGAAACCCCGGGGCATGGGCTGGCGGGACATCGGCGCGCTTTCGATGCTCGGCGGTGTCGGGTTCACCGTGAGCCTGCTGATCGCCGATCTCGCGCTCGACGGGGAAGCCGTCGAACTGGCGAAGGCGGCGGTGCTGATCGCCTCGGGGATCGCGTCGCTTTCGGCCGCCGCGATGCTGCTGCACCGCAGCCGCGTGCACGCGCGTGAGGATCTCTGACGCGACACTCGCCGGTCCGCCGCGCCCGGGATGAGGGCACGTGGCACGATGGCCGGTGTGAGCAGCCCCAAGCACGAACGTACCGGCCCCGACGGCGTGGGGGCCGTGCCCTACCTCCCCCTGTCGAGCGATGACGACGTGGTAGCGAGCGAGCAGTCCCTCGGGAAACTCGTCGGCGATGCCACGCAGCACGTCTCGACGCTGATCCGCGCCGAGGTCGAGCTGGCCAAGTCCGAGGTCGTCGCGGAGGCGAAGAAGGGCCTCAAGGGCGCCATCTTCTTCTTGGTCGCGCTGGTCATCGGGCTGTACAGCTCGTTCTTCTTCTTTTTCTTCCTCGGTGAGCTGCTGTCGGAGTTCCTGCAGCGCTGGGCGGCGTTCCTGATCGTGTTCGGGCTGATGCTCGTCTCGACGGCGGTCGCGGGCTTCCTCGGCTACCGCAAGGTGAAGAAGATCAAGGCGCCGGAGCGCACGATCAACAGCTTCAAGGACACCGCCGCCGCCTTCAAACCGCGGCACGGCGCCGAAGACCAAGACTGAGTGCAGGCGACACCGGACCCGTCGATCGTCCGGATCGACGGTCCGTGGACCCATCGTGACGTCTCGGCGAACGGCATCCGGCTGCACGTCGCCGAACTCGGCGACGGGCCGCTGGTCGTGCTGCTGCACGGGTTCGCCGAGTTCTGGTGGACCTGGCATCACCAGCTGAGGACACTCGCCGACGCCGGTTTCCGCGCGGTCGCGGTGGATCTGCGCGGCTACGGCGACTCGGACAAACCCCCGCGCGGCTACGACGCCTGGACGCTCGCGGGCGACGTCGGCGGGCTGATCAAGTCCCTCGGCGCGCGCAAGGCCCATCTCGTCGGACACGCCTGGGGCGGCATGCTCGCGTGGACGGTCGGCGCGCTGCACCCCCGGCTGGTCTCCTCGGTGACGGTGCTGGGCGGCGCGCACCCGCTGGCGTTGCGCACCGCCGTCAAACGGCCGGGGCAGCTGCGGGCGTCGGGGCACCTGTTCCGCTTCCAGGTGCCGATGGCGCCCGAGAAATGGCTGGTCAAGAACGACGCGCTCGCCGTCGAGGAGCTGTTCCGCGACTGGTCCGGTCCACAATGGACGGAAACGCCGGACTTCGCCGAAGCCGTGCGGGCGTTCCGGCAGGCGATGCTCGTGCCGGGGGTGCCGCACAGCGCGCTGGAGTACTACCGCTGGGCGTTCCGCGCTCAGTTCCGCGGTGAAGGCCGCCGGTTCAGCGAAGCGCTGCGAGGCCGCTTCGCGCCCCGAGTGCTGCAACTGCACGGAGAAGAAGACCGGTGCGTCCTGCCCGAGACCGCGGCGGCGTCGCGGCGCTGGGCCCCGGACGCCCGTCTCGAGCGCTGGCCCGGCATCGGGCACTTCCCGCATCTGGAGGCGCCGGACCGCACGTCGGCCGCCTTGCTGGAGTTTCTCCGTATCGTGGAGGCATGACCGAGCGCAAACCGACGGGCGTGTCGTTCGAGTCCTGGGTGGATCGGCAGATCAGCGCCGCGGCGGCGAAGGGCGAGTTCGACGACCTTCCCGGCGCGGGGAAGCCGCTGCCGAAGACCGACGGCAAGGACACGGCCCTGGCCTGGGTGGTGAACAAGGTCCGCACGGAGGGACACGACGTTTCGGCGTTGCTGCCTCCGTCGCTGGCGATCGCGAAAGAGCTCGAAGACCTGCCTGACACGCTGGCGCGAGTGCGCCGGGAGGCGCGGGTGCGGGAGATCGTCGAGGACCTGAACGAACGGATCCGCGCCGAGCACCGGCGTCCGGCGGGCGGTCCGGTGCTGCGGGCGCGTCCGTTGGACGTCGAGGAGACCGTCGCTTCTTGGCGCGAAGGTCTCCCCTCAGACTCCTGATCCCCCCTGCCGCGCGTGTCATGAGGGGTCCCCATGGGACGAATTTCGTCCCATGGGG
>NZ_JBHXJK010000252.1:0-5122 GCF_042723255.1 Amycolatopsis thailandensis | reverse complement strand
ACATCAGACGTCCCGAAAGTGGCTTTCGCGACACCTCGGTCGGCAACCACGAGCCGGCGCCGCCTCGGTGAAAGTGGTCGTGACGAGGTCAGTGGCCCCGCGCGATCCATTCGGCCAGGTGCGGCGCCTCCGTGCCGATGGTGGTCCCGTCGCCGTGCCCGGTGTGGACCCGGGTCTCTTCCGGCAACGCGAACAGCCGCTTCTCGATCGACGAAATGATCGTCGGGAAGCTGGAGAACGAACGCCCGGTCGCCCCCGGCCCGCCCGAGAACAGCGTGTCACCGGAGAACAGGACCTTGGCCTCGGGCAGGTGCAGGCAGACCGAACCGGGCGAGTGACCCGGGGTGTGGATCACTTCGAGATCCGTGCCCGCGACGGCGATCCGCTCGCCGTCCTCCACGCTCCGGAATCCGCGCCCGGGGTGGGTCATCTCCCACAGCTCCCGATCGCCGGGGTGCAGCAGGACCGGCGCGTCGAGCTGCTCGCCGAGCTGCGGGGCCACGGTCACGTGGTCGTTGTGCCCGTGCGTGCACACGACGGCGACCACGCGACGGCCGCCGACGGCCTCGGTGATCGCGCGCTCGTCGTGCGCGGCGTCCACGATCACGACCTCGTCGTCGTTCCCGACGAGCCAGATGTTGTTGTCGACGTTCCACGACCCGCCGTCGAGTTCGAAGACACCGTTCGTGACGACGCGGTCGATCCGCGGGTCGCCGCTCACAGGATGACCACCGAACGCAGCACTTCACCCGCGTGTATGGCGTGGAACGCGTTCTCGACGTCGCCGAGCGAGATCCGCTCGCTCACGAACCGGTCGAGTGGCAGCCTGCCCTGCTGGTGCAGGTCGATCAGCACCGGGAAGTCCCGCTCCGGCAGGCAATCGCCGTACCAGGACGACTTCAGCGCACCACCACGCGAGAAGAAGTCCAGCAGCGGCATCTCCAGCCGCATGTCCGGCGTCGGCACGCCGACCAGCACCACGGTGCCCGCCAGGTCGCGTGCGTAGAAGGCCTGCTTCCAGGTCTCGGGGCGGCCGACCGCGTCGATGACGACGTCGGCGCCGAAGCCGCCGGTCAGCTCCTGGATCGCGGCGACGGCGTCGGTCTTCGTGGCGTCGACCGTATGCGTCGCGCCGAGGTCTCGCGCCCACTCCAGTTTCCGCGCGTCACGGTCGACGGCGATGATCGGCGACGCGCCCGCCAGGCGGGCACCGGCGATCGCCGCGTCGCCCACTCCCCCGCAGCCGATGACGGCCACCGAGTCACCGCGGCCGACACCGCCGGTGTTGACCGCCGCGCCGAGACCGGCCATCACGCCGCAGCCGAGCAGGCCGGCGACGGCGGGATCCACGCCCGGGTCGACCTTCGTGCACTGTCCGGCGTGGACGAGCGTCTTGTCCGCGAACGCGCCGATGCCGAGCGCGGGCGTCAGCTCCGTGCCGTCGGTCAGGGTCATCTTCTGCGTCGCGTTGAAGGTGTCGAAGCAGTACTGCGGACGCCCCCGCTTGCACGCCCGGCACTGCCCGCACACCGCTCGCCAGTTGAGCACGACGAAATCGCCGGGCCGCACCGAATCGACACCCTCGCCGACGCTTTCCACGGTCCCCGCCGCTTCGTGGCCGAGCAGGAAGGGGAACTCGTCGTTGATGCCACCGTCGCGATAGGTCAGATCGGTGTGGCAGACACCGCAGGCCGCGATCGACACGACGACCTCACCGGGCCCCGGGTCGGGGATCACGATGTCCGTCAGCTCGACCGGCGCCCCCTTCGACCGGGCGATCACCCCGCGCACCTGTTGTGGCATTCCCTGTTTCCTCCGCTCGACGACGAAGACATGCGCGGCGACGCATGCCTGACGCGAGGTTAAACCGGGACACCGGCGGCCGCGACCTGGCCGTCGGTCGAGAAAACCTGGCCTTTCGACCAGGTCGGGTGACGGCTACGCTGACGACGATGCCCGAATCCGCCGACCTGACAGCGCTGCGCGACGTCGTCGAAGGCCCGCTGGCCGAGATCGCCGGCCGGTTCTCACGGCTGCTCGCCGAAGACTGGCCGCACCAGGCGCTCGTCATCTTCACCCTGGAATGTACCGGCAGGCCGCGCAAGGTCACCGGCGCGAAAGAGATCGCCGACAAGGTCGCGATCCGCGAACTCGAAGCGATCAAATCCCTCGTCGAACCCGGCGGGCACCTGACCCTGACGGCCACTCTCGGCGGCGCCGCGCGAACGGTCTGGGCCGTGCGCGATCCCGGCGGGACACTGCTCGTGCTCGTCCCGCGCCCGAGCCGCAAACGCTTTCCCCGGCCCGGTCCGCTGGCGGAGATCTTCGGCATCGTCGCGACGTCCATCCGCCAGCAGGTCACCCAGGCCAGCCCCGACTACCTCGCCGAGTCGCGCGCGGCGTCCAGTGAACGCGCGCGCACGATCGTGGAGATGGCCGCCGCGCACGAAACCGCGCTCGTGACGATCCTGAGCGCGCTGCGCTCGACCCGGCTGGACGACCATCGCGCCCGCCTCGTCGCGACGGACTCCGCCTCCGCCGCGCTGGTGGCGCTCCGATCGGCGCACGAAACCGATCTCGCGCTGTCCGAGGAACCGGCGCACACCGCGTTCGGCAGGCTCCGCCGGGAAGTCCGGCAGGTGACGCGGCATCACGGCGCCGAAATCGAGTTCGTCGCGCCGTCGAAGGACGGGCGTCCGCTGCCCGGCGAGGTCGCCCACGCCGCCCGCGCGATGACGTGCACCGCGGTGCTCGCGTTCACCGCCCAGCCGGAGCTGACCCGCCTCCGTGTCGCGTGGACGAGCGACGAAACGGCGCTGCACCTCGACATCCGCGATCAGGAATCCGGCGAACTCGACGTCGCGGGCCTGCGGCTGCAACTCGACGGCCGCGCGAAGACCCTCGGAGCCACCGTCGAGGTCGACGCCGTTCCCGGCTGGGGCAGCCGCGTCACCGTCGACCTCCCTTTCGAGCCGAAATCGGACCGGGCCGGTGAGGCCGTGCTCGCCGACCTCAACCGCCGTGAACTCGAAGTGCTGCGACTCGTGGCGCGAGGGCAGCGCAACAAGGCCATCGCCGCCGCGCTCGGCATCACCGAGAGCACGGTGAAGTTCCACGTCGCGGGCGTGCTGAGGAAGCTGGACGTCGGTTCCCGGGGTGAAGCCGCGGCTTTGGCCTTGACCGCGGGAATCACCACTGAACACTCCGCGTGATCATCCCCCTCGGCGCCGTTGTCCATTCCCCACCGAATGGCCGCAGGGTCAAATACTCAGAGTGTGTTTTTCTCGGCGTTAACAGAATTCGCCTTTTCGCCTCGATCGAGTGAAACTCGGCGCACCCTCCTGAGCTGCGGTAATACTGTGAAACCGCAGGCAGATTCGTCCTGAAGAACGAGCGCGCGGATTGATCGGCGCACTGTCCTGCTGTTAGAGATAACCCTCCCGGATTCGCATCCCGTTGCGAATGACCCTGCGCATGGACAGGCATTGAATGACCCGATCGCAGACCTCTTGCGGTGCTCCACGCCCTCATCCGGCCGTCGCGTTTTTCGCACTGGCGCTGATGGTGCTGGCCGGCTGCGGCTCCACCCCGGCCGAAGGCGGCGGGGCCGCGGCTCCCGTCTCCCAGCCGTCCTCGTCGCCCGAGGCACTGGCCGCGCTGCCCGAGGCGAACACCTTCGGTGAACTGAAATCCGCGCCGGCCGACTCGGCCCGCGAACTCCCCGCCGGCGGCGAAGTCCTGCACCCGAAGGCGGACGCGGCGATCTACCGCGCTCCCGGAGCCGAGCCGATCGCCCGGCTTCCGGAAACCCAGATCGGCTCGCCGACCTGGGTCCCGGTGATCGCCCGGCAGGGCGACTGGGCGCAGGTGCTGCTGCCCACGCGCCCCAACGGCGCGACCGGCTGGCTGCACGCCACCCCGGAGACCGTGGAAACGGCGCACAACGATTTCGAGGTCCGCGTGGACCTCGCCGGATTCCGCCTGGAAATCCTCGAAGCGGGCAAGCAGACCGGCTCGTGGACCATCGGCACCGGCAAGCCCGAACACCCCACCCCCACCGGCCGCGCGTTCATCCTCGCCTCGATCAAGGAGAGCGTGAACACCTACAGCCCGATCGTGCTGCCGCTGAGCAACCATTCCGATTCGCACGAGACCTTCGGCGGCGGGCCCGGCACGGTCGGCCTGCACACCTGGCCGGACAACAGTTTCGTCGGCAAGGCCACCAGCGACGGCTGCATCCGGGTCACTCGCGAGGCGCTGGACCGCCTCGTCGAGCTGCCGCTCGGCACCGTCGTGCACATCACCTGAGTATTCGAACCACGGAGGTAATTTCCTTGTCCCCACGTACATCCGGCGTGCTCGCCTGCACGGCCGCGGCCTGCCTGCTCCTCACCGCCGCCCCCGCAACGGCCGCCCCTGCCGAGTCCGCGTACGCCATCGCCGCGTCCGGACTGGTCAAGATTCCGCGCACGCCTTCGGTTTCCGGGCCTGGCAAGGAATCCCTCGCCTCGGTGGCGCTGCCGACCGAAGGGCCGTCGCTGGTCGGCGCGAAGGCGCTGAACGCCGCCGTGAAGCCGGGTCACGCCGAATCCAGCGTCGCCGGGCTCGCGCTGAACCTCGGCCTGCTGCCCACCGGGACCGCCCTTCCCGGGCTGAGCGCCGAGGTGATCGAGGCCGAATGCGGCAACGGCAAGGGTTCCGTGTCGATCGCGAACCTGAAGGTCGGCGGCAAGACGCTCAAACTCGACCAGGTCGCGCCGAACACCACGATTCCGGTGGCCTCGCTGCTCGAACTGACGGTGAACAAGCAGACCAAGAACGCCGACGGAACCCTGACCGTGACGGCGGTTTCGGCCAAACTGCTCGGCAAGACGCAGACCCTGGACATCGCGTCGGCCACGTGCGCCAAGGCCGCGGGTGAGAAGCCGGAACCGCCGACCAAGCCCGGCGACAAACCGCAGCCCGGCGGCAAGGCCCCGAAGCCCACCCCGGTCCCCGCCCACCTGGACGTCACCGGCTGACGCTGCCACGGCGCTGACTCGTGTGATCAGACCCGGATCTCGCGTGTTCAGAGGCGGAACTCGCGTGATTGGAGACGGATCTCGTGTGATCCGTCTTCAAG
>NZ_JBHXJK010000251.1:0-5178 GCF_042723255.1 Amycolatopsis thailandensis | reverse complement strand
CTTGCTCCGCGGGGAGCCCCGCCGGTGGACCCCCCCCCCCGGGGGGGGGGCGCCGGGGGGGGGGGGGGGGGTGGTTTTGGCATTGTGGTTTAACAACACTAAACCCCAACACACCCCCCCCCCGACGCCCCACCTCGTCAAGGTGAACCCCGGAAGTGATTACCCCATCCGGGGGACATCGCGTGACGACTCGGCATGCGCGCGTGTCCTGGTCGGTGAGAGCGTAGGGACCGCCGCGCGCGCAGGTCGCGCGGCACAGGCCGAGAAGGAGCGAACTTCATGGCGCAGCCGAGCGCGAGCAAGCCCGACACCCCCGTGGCGGGGTCGTCCCTCAACGAGGAAGGAGCCGCCGGCAAGACCACGATCTCGTCGGTGGTGGTCCAGAAGGTGGCGGGTCTCGCCACCCGCGAGGTCACCGGGATCCACGCGCTGGGCGGCGGGGTTTCGCGGGCCTTCGGCGCCATCCGCGAGCGCATCCCCGGTTCCGGCACCGTCACCACGTCCGGTGTCTCGGTCGAGGTCGGCGAGAAGCAGGCGGCGATCGACCTCGACGTGGTCGTCGAGTACGGCGCGCGCATCGTCGACGTCGCGCGCGCGGTGCGCCGCAACGTGATCGGCCAGGTCGAGCAGATCACCGGCCTCGAGGTGATCGAGGTCAACATCGCGGTCAACGACATCCACCTGCCCGACGAGAACGGCGGCGAGACCGAGACCTCGCGGGTCGAGTGATGAACGGGACCCAGACCGGCCTGCTCGCCGGCCTCATCCTCGGCCTCGCCGCGACCCAGGGCTTCACCGCGTTCCTGGTGACGCTGGCCGTCGGCGTCATCGGCCTAGTCCTCGGCCGCGTGCTCGACGGCGAACTCGACCTCGGCGACCTGTTCGGCCGGGGCCGCGACAAATGACCCTCCCGGCCGAACCGGAGGATCGCGGCACCCTCACCATCGCGCCGTCCGTGGTCCGCAAGATCGCGCAGCACGCCGCGGACCAGGTCGACGGGACCACGCGCGCCGAGCGGCGGATCGCCGGTCTCGGGCTGGGGACGCACGGCGCGAGCGCGAAGGTCGGCGGTGAGGGCAACGACGTCGATCTCGTGCTCGACGTCGCTTTGCACTACCCGGCGCCGGTGCGGCGGATCGTCGGCGATCTGCGCGCCCGGGTCACCGAGGAGGTCGAGCGGATCACCTCGTACGAGGTCCGGGACATCTCGGTGACGGTTTCCGCGCTCCTGCCCGACATCGCGCCCCGCGTCCGCTAGAAGGAGCATCATGCGTTTGTTCGTCCGCCTGCTGTCCGCCCTGATCGGGCTGGCGCTGGCCGCCGCGGGGGTCCTGCTGGCCTTGGAGGTCGGCTGGGGCTGGTGGCGGCCGGGGCGGGGGCCGCTGTTCGTCCCGTGGGACGACTGGCGCGACAGGCTCGCGGAGCTGTCCTGGAACACCGACGAGGTCCGCTACCTCGCGATCGCCGTCGCGGTCGTGGGGCTGCTGCTGATCCTGGCGTCGGCCTCGGCCGGGCGGCGCGCCATCCGGCTGACCGATCCGGCGAACGAGGTCAGCGTGACCACGTCGCCGCGCTCGCTGGCGAGGCTGGTCGGGGTGACCGTGCGCGCCCAGGACAACGTCGCGGGCGCGAAGGTCACCGCCACCGCCAAGAAGATCCGTGTCCGCGCGACGAGCAGGCTGGAGACCGAAGGCGAGCTGCGACCGCGGCTGCTGGAGACGGTCTCCGGCCTGCTCGACGACGTCCCCCTCGTGCGGCGGCCGAAGGTGTCCGTCGTCGTCGACTCCCCGAAGGACCGCCGATGACCCGTTCGGTCTCCGCCAAGGCACTCGGCCGGTCCACCGGCACGGAACGGACGCTGACCGTCCTCATCGGACTCCTCGCGCTGCTCGGCGGCGCGGCGATGCTCGTGGTCGGCGCGGGCTGGCTCGGCACGTATCGCGCCGGCCGCGCGCTGATGGACCCGATCGCGCTCGACTGGCTGTCGCAGCACGCGCTCGCCGCCCGGATCGGCGCGATCGTGCTCGGCGTCCTCCTGCTGTGGCTCGGCCTGTGGTGGTTCTTCCGGTCCCTGCGCACGGAGGGCCGTCCGGACCTCGACCTCGGCGACGACCTGGTGGTGACCTCTTCCGCCATCTCCGAAGCCGTCCGCCTCGACGCCGAGACGGTCGACGGCGTCGGGCGCGCCCGGGTCCGCGCGGTCGGCGACAAGGAGCACCCGGCGCTGCGGATCACGCTCTGGCTGAGCGAGGGCACCGACCTGAAACGGGTCTGGGAACAGCTCGATCTCACCGTGCTGGCCAGGGCCCGGGAATCGCTCGGCGTGGAAGTGCTGCCGACCGCGGTCCGGATCGAACTCGACACGGCAGCACCGCAACGGGTGCGCTGAGCGTGTCCTTGCGGCAAGAATGGCCGTCATGTCGCTTCCCTTGACTCCACCGGTCAAACCGATGCTCGCCAAACCGGCGAAGGCGATCCCCGATTCCGGCGGGCTGCTGTTCGAGCCGAAATGGGACGGATACCGCTGCCTGGTCTTCCGCGACGGTGACGAGCTGACCCTCCAGTCGAGGTCGGAGAAGCCGCTCAACCGGTACTTCCCCGAGGTCATCGAGCGGCTGAAGGCGACCCTGCCCGAGCGGATCGTGCTCGACGGCGAACTGGTGGTCGGGCGGGACGGGAAGCTCGACTTCGACGCGCTCACCGACCGGATCCACCCCGCCGAGAGCCGGATCAAGCTGCTGGCGGAACAGACCCCGGCGGAGTTCGTCGCGTTCGACCTGCTGGCGCTCGGCGACGAGTCCTTTCTGGACGAGCCGACGTCGAAGCGCCGGGAACGGCTGGAGAAGCTGGCCTCCGACGGCTTCCATCTGACCCCGGCCACCTCGGATCCGGCGATCGCGCGGCACTGGTTCGAACTGTTCGAGGGCGCGGGGCTCGACGGCGTCATCGGGAAACCGCTCGACGAGCCGTACACGCCGGGCAAACGCGTGCTGCTGAAGTACAAGCACTCGCGCACCGCCGACTGTGTGCTCGCGGGGCTGCGCTGGCACGTCGACGGCGAAGCGGGCGAGATGGTCGGCTCGTTCCTGCTCGGGCTCTACGACGAGGACGGCGTGCTGCACCACCCCGGCGTCGTCGGTTCGTTCCCGGTCACCCGGCGGCGTGAGCTGGCCGAAGAGCTGGCCCCGCTGATCACCGACGGTTCCGATCACCCCTGGCTCGGCGACAACGTGCGGGAGAAGCAGCGGATCCCCGGCGGGATCACCCGGTGGAAGTCCAAGGAAGCCCCGTGGGTGCCGCTGAAGCTGGAGAAGGTGGTCGAGGTCGGCTACGAGCACACGGAAGGCGGATACCCGTCGCGGTTCCGTCACACCGCGCAGTTCAAGCGCTGGCGTCCCGACCGCGAGCCGGATTCCTGCACCTACGCCCAGCTCGACGAGGTCGCCCGCTACGACCTGGACGCGGTGTTCCGCGGCGAAGTGAAACGCACCCGCTAACCGGGGCCTGACACGTCACCTGCGAAGCTCACCCACGAGCTTTGTCATGCCCTGGAAGTGAGGACCAGCCCGTGAGCACCGCCCGCCGCACGCCACGGCTGATCCTGATGACGACCGTGGTCGCGGCCGTGGTCGCGGGCTGCACGGCCGGGCCGTCGGTCCGGCCCGCGGTGATCGACAACGACGGCAAGCCCGATCCCGGCTCGTCGGCGTCCGCCCAGCCGGTGCCGCTGCCGCCGCTCACCGAACCGCGGTCGCCGTCGATCAAATGGGACGACTGCGACGAGGCCACCCGGCAGCGGCTGGGCCAGCCGTCCGTGCCGGACACGCTGAAGTTCGCCTGCGCCAGGGTGCCCACCACGCTCGACGCGCCGGACCTGCCCGGCCGCGGGCTCTCGCGGCTGTCGGTGGTCAAGACCGGGGGCGGGCCGATCCCGCTCGTCGTGGTCAACGACGTCGACGGTGAGCCCGGATCGCTGTACGCCGCGCGCCTGGCCGCGACGCTGCCGCCCGAGTTCCTGCAGAAGTTCTCGCTGATCGGCGTGGACCGGCGCGGGACCGGGACCTCGGCGCCGGTGCAGTGCGTCCCGGCGGAGATCCGCACCGACCTGCTCGGCGGCGACCCGGCGGCGGGAGACCTCGAAAGCGTTGTCGACGCGGCGCGCAAGGCCGGCCAGCAATGCGCCATCGAACTGGACGACTCGCAGGTCGCGATGGACAGCTGGCGGGCGGCCAGCGACCTCGAAGAACTCCGTCAGCAACTCGGGCTGGACAAGCTGCACGCGCTGGGCCGCGGTGACGGTTCGAAGGTCCTCGCCGAATACGCCGTGCGATTCCCGGCGCAGGCCGGCCGCATGATGCTCGACGGGCTGCCCGATCCGGCCCCCGACGGCACCGCCGTGCAGGAAGCCGTCGCCGCGAGCGCGCAGGCCACCCTCGACGCTTTCGGCGCCGACTGCATCGCCAGGGGTTGCCCGATCGGCGACGCCCGGTCGGCCGTGACCGCCGTCGCCGACAGGCTCCGCTCCGCCTCCGTGACCACCACCGACGGGGCGGAGATCACGCCGGGGATCGCGCTGTACGCCGTCTACTCCGGACTAGCGCAGCGCTCGCGCTGGGTGGAACTCGCCGAAGCGCTCAAGTCCGCGCAGACCGGTGACGTCACTCCGCTGGCGGCGTTCGCCGAGCCGGTGCTGAAGGATTCCCGCGCGCGGCCGTCGCGATTGGACGGCACGCTCGCGACCAAGTGCAACGACAGCGCGACGCGGCTCTCGGCCGAAGAACTCACCCGGGTGACCACGACCCTGCGCGAGAAGTACCCGCAGTTCGGCGTCCTCGCCGCGCAACAGCTGGCGTGGTGCAGCCCGTGGCCCGTGCGCCGCGAACCGCTTCCGCCCGCCGGCGCCCCGGGTGCCCCGCCGATCCTCGTCGCGGGCACCGCGACCGACCCGGTCACGCCGGAGCAGGGCACCAGCCGGGCCGCCGACCAGATGCCGAGCGCGGTGACGATCACCTGGCAGGGTGCCGGGCACGGCGCGCTGAGCCTCTCCCCTTGCGTCGCCGACGCGACGCGGGCGTTCCTGATCGACGGGAAGGTCCCCGTCGACGGCACCCTCTGCCCGGCCTGATCCCAGCCACTCCCGTGTCATGAGGGGTGCCCCAGGGGGCGTATAACTAACCA
>NZ_JBHXJK010000250.1:0-6146 GCF_042723255.1 Amycolatopsis thailandensis | reverse complement strand
GGACGGCGGGCATCGGGAATCGCCCGCCGTCCCCCGGCCGTCGTCGTCTCCGGTGGCCCGCGGCGTCGTCCGAGTGGCCGCTTGTGGCCAAGAGCCCGTCTCCGGTGGCCTGCCCCCGGACGATTGCAGCATGAGACGACACCGGATGTCCGCCGTCGCCGCCGTCATGGCCGCGGCGGCCGTTCAGGCCCTCGGCGGCGGGGGGACGGCGCACGCGGCGCCGCCGCCCGGCGCCTGCAACGACCCGGAGCCGGCGCGCCCCCCGGTACAGGCGCAGCCGTGGGCCCAGCAAACGCTGGCTCCCCAACGGGTGTGGCCGTACAGCAAGGGTTCCGGGGTCCTGGTCGCGGTCGTCGACTCCGGCGTCGACGCCGATCACCCGCAACTCGCCAGACCGGGCAAGGTCCTCGCGGGCCGCGACTTCCAGCTGGCGCGATCGCTTCCCGGCGCGTTCGACTGCGTGTCGCACGGCACCGGCGTCGCCGGCATCATCGCCGCCGATCCGGTGCCCGGCATCGGTTTCCACGGGGTGGCCCCGGACGCGCGGATCCTGCCGGTGCGGATCAGTGACCGCGAGTTCGACAGCCAGGGCGGATCTCTCCGGATCGATCCGCAGGTGGTGGCCGACGGCATCCGCTACGCGACGGACCAGGGGGCGAAGGTGATCAACCTTTCCCTGGCCGGTCACGACGATTTCGCCGTCATCCGGGACGCGGTCGCGTACGCGGTGTCCAGGGACGCGCTGGTGGTCGCCGCGGCGGGCAACGCCCAGCGCGAATCGACCGCCGAGCTTCCGTCCTACCCGGCCGCCTACGACGGGGTCCTCGGGGTCGGCGCCATCGACATCGACGGGGCACGGATGACCGGCTCCCAGATCGGCCGCTACGTGGACATCGTCGCTCCGGGCGCCAAGGTACTGGCTCCGACGAGGGCGGGCGGGCACGTGTACACCGACGGCACCAGCTACGCCGCGCCGTTCGTTTCCGGCACCGCGGCGCTGGTCCGGTCCGCCTGGCCGCGGCTGACCGCTCCGGAAGTGGCACGCCGCCTGATGGCGACCGCGAGCCCCGCGCGCGGCGGCCAGAACAGCCAGGCGTTCGGGGCAGGCGTGGTCGACCCTTACCGGGCGGTGACGGACAGCATGGACACCGCGGCCCCGGGGGCGCTGCCTGCCTTCGTTCCCACCCCACCGGACCGGGACTGGCTCGACCGGGCCGCGGCCCGGGAGAACGACGCGACGGTGGCGAAATGGCTCACCGTCGTCGTGACCGGCGCGATCGTGATCGCACTGCTGGTGGCGGTGCTCCTCCCGCGGGGACGCCGGCGTGGCTGGCGCCCGGGGCGCGCCGCGGCGGTGGCCGCCGAACCGGCCGTCGTCGAGCCTCCCGAACAGATCTTCCTGCTCTCCGGGGACTGACCGGATCGCCGAAAGCGCCAGGTGTCGAGGACACCAGGCGCTTTCGGCGTGATGGGCTTCTTCAGCCGCCCAGGGTCTGACGCCGGGCGGCGGCGGGGTCGAGGCTCGGGCCTTCGGGCAGGCGCGCGATCAAGCCGGCGGGAAGCCGGACAGGAAGCGCCGACGGGTATCCCAGCATCTTCAGGACGTCCGGCGAAGCCAGCGGATAACGGCGCCCCATGTCGGTCACCACGGTGAGCGTCCCGGCCGGCGCCTGTGCCGACGGCATCGCCTCGACGAGGATCGCGCTGCCCGGTGGCACGTGGACGCGGTCCGCGAGCGGTGTGCCGGAGGCTGTCCGGCGGGCGGTGGTCGACATCGGATCCGCGGGCGGCATCGAGGGATCGACGGTCAGCGCGGGGGCGGGAGCGCCGCCGTCGAAGGTCGCGCACACGGTGGCGTCCTGATCGCGCGGGCGCGCGATGGCCGGGCGTGCGGCCGGTGCCGCGCCCGCGTCGGCCTGGATCGGGTCCAGCTGCCGCGACATGGTCGCCAGCGAAGGCGGCAGCGGCACGGTTTTCGGTTCGGTACCGGGGTAGGCGGCCACCAGCTGGGCGCTCGCGCGCTGGACGTCGTACTGCAGTTCGGTGATCGGCCGCAGGGCGTCCCGTTCGGCGAGGTAGTGCTGCTGTCCGCCACCGGAGGTCTGCACCATCAGCAGCATCCCGTTCCGGATGTCGGTCCGGCCCGGCACCGCGGTGGACACCTCACCGGCCGCCGCCACCGGGAGCGGGCCGATCGGCGCGCCTTCCGGGAGGACGTCGAGCCAGGCCCGGCCGACCCGCGCCCACGGTTCGGCGGTCAGCGCCAAGCCGGTGCCGACAGCGCCGTAGTCGTCGATCCGGTGCCGATGCCCGCGCCAGACGACGAACCGGTCGCCGGTCGACGTCGATTCCACCAGCAGCGCCTGGTCCCCCAGTGCCGCGCCGCCGGACGGCGAGACCCCGGCCAGCAGCACCGATTCCTCGATCCGGCTGCCCGCCAGGTCACTCGCGGGGGCGGAGCACAGCGACCACGCTCCGGTGAGCAGCTTTTCGGGGCCGGGCAAGCCGTCCGGCGCGTCGGCGATGCCGATCCTGGGCCCTCGCGGGACACCGGCGAGCGAATCGCGCGAGACCCGTTCCGTGGTGCCGTGTTCGCCGAGCAGCAGCAACGCGGACGCGTAGTTCGCCACCGGATGCAGCCGGTCGTCCAGGTAGACGTACCGGGTGCCGCTCTCCTTCTCCACGATGACGGCGGCGTTCTTGCGCCAGGCGTTGTTCCCGCCGGGCACGATCATCCCGTAGACCCCGACGCACGCCAGCGCCACGATCGCCAGCGCGATCCCGGCGAACGTGGCGCCGGACGGACGGCGGAACGGCGGCTGCTCCGGGTCGGTCTCCCTGGTCACGAGCGCGGAGATGGCGCGCTGCACCAGGAATTGGTACGCCTGGAGCTGATCTCGTTTGGACGCCATGGTTTCAGCCCCCCAGTCCGCGCACGTAGCCGTACAGGCCGAGCACCGAGCACGCCACCGGGACGACGGCGATCATCACCAGGATCTCGAAGTACTCGGCGATCCGGCCGAGATACGGGTTCGCGGCGCGGGTGCTCAGCACCACCCCGGACGCGATCACGCCCGCGGCCACCGCCAGGGACAGCGGTCCGGCCAGCACGAGCAGCAGCGAGCGGTCCGTCATGAGCGGACCGGCGAGCAGGCAGCCGGCGCCGAAGAGGCCGGTCACCAAGAGCAGGGATCGCTGCCGCAGGATCGGATACAACCGTGCCCGCACCAGGAAACCGGCCGCGAGCAGGGCGACGAGGACGACGGCCGCTTCGCTGTCACTGCGGATCAGTTGCAGCTGGCAGTACATGACGACGATCGCCGCGCCGCCGAGCATGCCGGTGAGCAGCGCGTCCGCTCTGGCCACGGCGGCGTGCACGAGGTCGAGCGGCGGCTGAGGGTCGTCGCGGACGAGGTCCGCGGTCGAGCGCGGCAGCACCGGCATCGGCACCCGGCCGAGCCGCAGCGCCAGCGGCGCGAACGTGGTCGACAGCGCGAGCACGCCGCCGCCGATCACCGCCGCCGACCGGTAGCCCGCCAGATCGTCGAAGGTGGCCAGCCAGCCGCCGAGCACCCCGAGCAGGCCGACGGTGGCCGCCCCGGCGAACAGTTCCGGCGCGGCGGTCACCCCGAGATGGCCGACGACGGCCGCGAGCAGCAGGGCCGCGCTCGCCAGCAGCAGATGCCCGGCGGACAGCTCGCCGATCGGGTCGTCGCCCGCCAGCAGCAGACCGCCGCCGGTGAAGGCGAACGGAAGCGCGACGGCGGCGATCACCGCGCCCGCCCCGGCGTCGCGCAGCGCCCGCGCGAGCAGGACGCCCGCGGCCAGCAGCAGCGCGGAGACCGCCAACGCCCAGGCCGCCGGGGACGTCCACGGCGGGCCCGCGCGCAGCACCGCGAGCAGGCCGAACGACATCGCCACCGCGCCGACGGCCAGCCCGGTCCGCCGCGTGTGCCGTGGCCCCCAGGCCTTCCCGGTGCGCCCGGAACCGGTGGTGATCGCGTCCACGAGGTCGTCGTACTCGGGCTCCGGCCATTCGGCGCGGCGGGGCGTCAGATGGAGGATCTCCCCGTCCCGGACCCGGTGCGCGCCCAGCGTCCGGTCCAGATCGAAGGCCGTCCCGTCGGCGCGGCGCAACTGCCAGCCGCCGCCGGCGACGCCGTCGTCGGCCATCCCTTCGCCCGCCCGCGCGAGCAGGCCGGGGAGGATTTCGGCGACGGACGCGTGTTCCGGCAGCGCCATGTCGATGCGCCGGTGCGGAGTGGTGATGGTGACCCTGACCAGGCCGGCAGTCTGCATGGGAGAAGAGTCCGCCGCCGGGGAGCCCGCCGGGCCGTCACGGCAGGAACCTGCCGCCGGGAAAGCA
Organism: Amycolatopsis thailandensis; assembly: GCF_042723255.1. Classification (NCBI taxonomy): domain Bacteria; kingdom Bacillati; phylum Actinomycetota; class Actinomycetes; order Pseudonocardiales; family Pseudonocardiaceae; genus Amycolatopsis; species Amycolatopsis thailandensis. The sequence continues at coordinate 1,780 of NZ_JBHXJK010000250.1, read as the reverse complement.
CGACGGATCCGGCCTTCGTGGGCGACAATGGGCGCATGAGCATCGAGACCACCGGCGGACCGAGGCTGCTCGCCCAGGGCCCCATCGCCACCGTGTACGCGGGCCGGGATCCCGCCACGGGCAACGACTTCGCGGTCAAGATGTTCCCCGGCTCCTTCGACCGCGAGACGACGTCGTGGATCGAACGCGAGCGGAAGGCGCTGGCCGCGGTGCGGTCGACGAGGTCGGTCCTCCAGATCGACGAGGTCTTGTCCCACGCGGGCGGCCGGTCCGGTTTCCGCCGGGAACTGTGCCCGGGTTCACTCGCGAATCTGCTGGATTCCGGTACCCGGCTGGGTGTTCCCGGCGTCCTCGCCCTCGGTGCCGCTGTCGCGTCGGCGCTCGCCGCCGCGCACGGGGCCGACGTCGTGCACGGTGGCGTGAGCCCCCACAACGTGCTGTACCGCGCGTCCGGGGAGTTCGTGCTCGCCGACTTCGGCGTGGCTCTGCGGCGGCGTTTCCCGCGCGATCCGATGTACTCGGTCGAGTACACCGCGCCGGAAACCCTGCGTGACGACACGCTTTCCCCCGCGTCCGACCTTTATGGACTCGGCGCGGTGCTCTACGCCGCGTTGACCGGCACACCGCCCTTTCCCCGGCGCACCGGGCAGCAGCCCGGCGAGCGGATCCTCCAGGTACTGCGGGAACCGGTCGCGCCGATCCAGGATCCGGCCGTCCCGAGCGAACTGTCCGCGACGATCCTCCGGTTGCTGGCCAAGGAACCGGCCGACCGGCCGCAGGACGTCGCGTCGCTGGCCCGGCTGTTCACGAAGCTGCGGCTTCCCGGCGGCGAGGTCGTCAGCGGGGAATCCCCCGACGCCCCAGGCGAAGACGAAGACACCGAGGTCGAGTTCGACGACTTCGCCGAGTCCTACCGGCCCGCCGCTCCGGTCCGGCCGGTGGCCGCGGCCCCGGCGCCGGTCCAGGTGGTGCAGGCGCCTCCGTCGGGCGGGCGCACGCTGATCCGCGAATTCAGCGGTCCCCTCAAGACCGAACGCCGGATTCCCTGGCGGCCCATCGCACTGGCGGGCGCCGGGGTGCTCGTCGCCGGGCTCGCCGCGGTGCCGCTTTTCCTCGGCCCGGCGGAGGTCGGCGGGCAGGCCGTCCCGGTGGCGGCCGCGATCCCACCGCCGTCACCGGCTTCCGCGCCGGCCCCGGACGTCAAACTGGCGCTCGCGCCACCGGAAGACCAGAGCGATCACGTGCGGCTGACCTGGACCGCGGAAGGCGAACTGGACTTCGTCGTGATCATGGCGGGCGAACGGCTGGAGACGAAGCAACTCGTCGCCCACCGCCAGCGCAGCCTGGACATCCCGGTCGACCCGGCGCGCCGGTACTGCTTCCAGCTCCGGGCGACGGACAGCCGCCACATCTACACGACCGAACCGGTCTCGATCCGCGGTGCCCGCTGCAACCCGTGACGCCGAGCGGGTCTTGCCCGCTTGAAGTACGTGAAGGCCCCCTTCCTTGCGCCTAGGTACAGGAAGGGGGCCTTCATGTACTTCGGTGTGGCTGCTGGTGCGGATGGGGCGAAGGTCGCGATCCGCAAGTCCGTGAAGGCCTCCTTCACTACCTTCAGGGTAGGGAAGGAGGCCTTCACGGACTTTGGCCACAGTCGCGGGCGGGCTGTCCTGAAGGGTCCCTTCAGGACATACCTCGGCAGCCCGCCGCCCACCCAAGACGAGCCGAAGGGAACTTTCCCGCGGACAGACGCGGGGTATGGGGGGGATGCCCCCCAGGG
>NZ_JBHXJK010000249.1:0-6206 GCF_042723255.1 Amycolatopsis thailandensis | reverse complement strand
GTTTAGCCCCCTAATCGCGATCTGCCCGGGTCCCGCTCGCCCGCCCACCGGATCGCGTTTAGCCCGCGAAAGTCGAGTCCGCCCGGTCGCGCTCCCCGCCGCCCCGGATCGCGATTAGGGGGCTAAACGCAGGTCGGCGGCAGGGGCCCCAGATCGCGGTTAGCCCGCGAAAGTCGCTCCGGCGGGGCCGGGACAGCAAAGCGGGGCGGCACTCCGGATGGAGTACCGCCCCGCTTCGGGGGTGGAACTAGTGCGCGTGGCCGTGACCGGCCGCGGCAGGCTCCTCTTCGGCCGGCTTCTCGACGACGGAGCTCTCCGTCGTGAGCACGAGCCGGGCGATGGAAGCGGCGTTCGCCACCGCGGACCGGGTCACCTTGACCGGGTCGACGATGCCGGCGGCCAGCAGGTCGGTGAGCTCACCGGTGGCGGCGTTGAAGCCGTGCCCCCAGTTCTGCTCCTGGACCTTGTTCACGATGACCGCGCCCTCGTGGCCCGCGTTGGTCGCGATCCAGAACAGCGGGGCGGACAGCGCGTCGCGGACGATGCGCACACCGGTCGCTTCGTCGCCCTCGAGACCGAGGCCGCCGTCGAGCTCCTTGACCGCGTGCACGAGCGCCGAGCCGCCGCCGGGCAGGATGCCCTCTTCGACGGCCGCCTTGGTCGAAGCCACGGCGTCCTCGATGCGGTGCTTACGCTCGTTCAGTTCGGTCTCGGTGGCCGCGCCGACCTTGATCACCGCGACACCGCCGCCGAGCTTCGCCAGCCGCTCCTGCAGCTTTTCGCGGTCCCAGTCGGAGTCGGTGTTCTCGATCTCCTTGCGGATCTGCGAAACGCGCCCGGCGATGTCGTCCTTGGTGCCGGCACCGTCGACGAGCGTGGTGTCGTCCTTGGTGACGACGATCCGGCGCGCGTTGCCCAGCTGGGCCAGCGTGGTCTCGGACAGCTTGTGCCCGATCTCGGCCGAGATGACCTCGCCGCCGGTGACGACCGCGAGGTCGTCCAGGAACGCCTTGCGGCGGTCACCGAAGAACGGCGCCTTGACCGCGACGGCGGTGATCGTCTTGCGCAGCGAGTTCACGACGAGGGTCGACAGCGCCTCGCCGTCGACGTCCTCGGCGATGATCAGCAGCGGCTTCTTCGCCTCGACGACCTTCTCCAGCACCGGGAGCAGGTCGGCCAGGGCCGAGATCTTCTCGCGGACCAGCAGGATGTAGGCGTCCTCGAGGATCGCCTTCTGCTCCTCCGGGTTGGTCGCGAAGTGCGCCGACAGGAAACCCTTGTCGAACTGCACACCCTCGGTGATCACGAGCTCGGTCGCCAGCGTGGACGACTCCTCGATCGTGATGACGCCGTCTTCGCCGACCCGCTCGACGGCCTCGCCGAGCAGGGCGCCGATGGCCGCGTCACGCGAGGTGACGGTGCCGACCTGGGCGATGTTGTCGCGGCCCTTGACCGGGGTCGCCTTCTCCTTGAGGACCGCGATGACCTTCTCCGCGGCGGCCTCGATGCCGCGGCCGACGGCGGTCGGGTTGGCACCGGCGGCGACGTTGCGCAGGCCGACCTTCACCAGCGACTGCGCGAGCACGGTCGCGGTCGTGGTGCCGTCACCGGCGACGTCGTTGGTCTTGGTGGCGACGCTCTTGGCGAGCTGGGCGCCGAGGTTCTCGAACGGGTCGTCGAGCTCGATCTCGCGAGCGACGGTGACACCGTCGAGGGTGATGGTCGGGCCACCGAACTTCTTGTCGAGCACGACGTGGCGACCGCGCGGGCCGAGGGTGACCTTGACCGCGTCGGCGAGCTTGTTCACCCCGCGCTCGAGCGCGCGACGAGCGTCCTCGTCGAAACTGATCTGCTTGGGCATGCCTGTTCCGCTTACCTTCCAGTCTTACTGCTCGGGAAACACGAACGCCCCGTTCCCCGGCAATGCGGGGCCCGGGGCGTCATGCGCTGAGAGCGGACGTCAGTTGATGACGGCCAGCACGTCGCGGGCGGAAAGGATCAAGTAGTCCTCGCCGTTGTACTTCACTTCGGTGCCGCCGTACTTGGAGTAGATGACGACGTCGCCGACGGAAACGTCGAGCGGGACGCGGTTGCCCTTGTCGTCGATGCGGCCCGGGCCAACGGCCAGAACCTTGCCCTCCTGGGGCTTCTCCTTGGCGGTGTCGGGGATGACGAGGCCGGAAGCGGTCGTCTCCTCGGCCTCACTCGTCTGGACAACGATCTTGTCCTCGAGCGGCTTGATGTTCACGCTCACCGGGTTGACCTCCACGGTCGTCGAAAGCGTTGGCAGGATGAGTTACGGCTCCTACCACCCCCGCCGTCGCGGGTGCCGGGGCGTGTTCGGGCCGTGCAATTAGCACTCTAGCCATGTGAGTGCCAGCTTCGCAAGGAGGGTCCGGTCACCTTGTCTCCGAGCGCCTGACCGGCCCTTTTCCCGCAGGGCGTGCCCGTCTGATCAGGGCCCCTTGGCTCCGAGTGCCGAATTCGGACCGCATACGCCGATGCGCCCCTACCTTCGGATCGACGCATGCCGGAGGGGAAGAAACGATGTCGCCGCTCCTCGCGCGGAACAAGCTGCCCGTGTACCTGCGGCTGATGCGGGCGGACAAGCCGATCGGCGCGCTGCTGCTGCTCTGGCCGACGCTGTGGGCGCTGTGGATCGCCGGTCCGCCGTCGCCATGGATCGTCGCCGCCTTCGTCGCCGGGGTGTGGCTGATGCGCGCGGCGGGCTGCGTGGTGAACGACTACGCGGATCGAGGATTCGACGGTCACGTCAAGCGCACCGCGAATCGTCCTCTGCCCGGTGGCGCGGCGACGGGCACGGAGGCGCGCTGCCTGTTCTGCGTCCTGGTGCTGCTTTCCTTCCTGGTGGCCACGACGCTCAACCTGTTGACGGTCGTGCTCTCGGTGGTGGCACTGGCGCTGGCGTGCGCGTATCCCTTCGCGAAGCGCTACACGCATCTGCCGCAGGTGGTGCTGGGCGCGGCGTTCGGCTGGTCGATTCCGATGGCCTTCGCCGCCTCGGCGGGATCCCTGCCGCCGGTTTGCTGGCTCCTGTTTCTCGCCAACCTCTTGTGGGTCGTCGCGTACGACACCCAGTACGCCGCAGTCGACCGGGACGACGATCTGAAGATCGGCGTGAAGTCCACGGCGATCCTGTTCGGCCGTCACGACAGGCTGGCCATCGGCGTCCTGCAAGGCGCGATGCTGGTGCTCATGGTGGTGGTCGGCCGTGTGGGCTCGCTCGGCTGGGAGTTCGACCTCGCCGTCGTGGTCGCGGGCGCGTTGTTCGTCCACCAGGGCAGGCTGACCACGAGTCGCGAGCGGGACGGCTATTTCCGGGCGTTCATGAACAACAACCTGGTCGGCATGGTGCTCTTCCTGGGCTTCCTGGCAGCGGATCGCGTTTAGCCCGCTAAACGCAGGTCGGCGGCCGGAGCGCGATTAGGGGGCTAAACGCAGGTCGGCGAGGGTGGGCACCAGGGCATCGGGGTCGAGGGCGGCGAGAGTCCGGCGCTTGGCGGGCGTCGTCGCGAGAGCGACCGAAGCGACTCCGGCGGCGCGAGCGGCCAGGACGTCAGCGGCCGAGTCCCCGACCATCACGCACTGGCGAGGCGAAGTACCGAGAGCCTTCACAGCGGCTTCGAGGAGTGCCGGATGAGGCTTCAAGCGCGCGGGGTCACTCGTCGTCCGGGCGCTGATCCGGCGGACGTCCTCGGCGAGTTCGTGCAGCCCCAGGAAGGACCTGATCGCGTCGACGGAGTTGTTGCTGACGATCGTCACCGTGAACCCCTGCGCGCTCCACTCGCGGAGCACCTCCGCGACGCCGGGAGCCGGCAAAACCTGCGCGACGGCCTCGCCTTCCAACCGGCTGAGCTGCCGCTCCACGACGTACTCGGCGTTCGGACCGCACGAGGCCGCGTACCGGAGCACGTCGAACGGATCGGCGGAAGCTCTCACCTCCGCGGGCAGATCGGGTTCGACGAGACGCTTGGCCTGTCCGCCACCTCGCTCGCCGGAAACCTGGCGAACACGTCGCACACCGGACCGTCGAAGTCGAGGAAGACGTGGTCCTTCTCCCGCAGAAGCTCCTTCGCCCCAGTCATGCCCCCACCTTGCCACCGACCTGCGTTTAGCCCCCTAATCGCGATCTGCGGGGACCTTACGGAAGGGGCGGGTTTCTGGTTAGGTTCCGACCATTGGGGTCGGTCCTGTTCAGCCAGACCTAGTCACTGGGGGTATACGCCCATGCCGCGTCCCTTCCGTCCCGTCACCCTCGAGCCGCTCCGGCGCCGGTCCAAACGGACCGCCGGGCTCGCGGTCCTCTCTCTCGCCGCCGGGCTCCTCGCCGCCGTCCCCGCCGAAGCCGCTCCGGCGGATCAGCAGCGACAACGCGACTTCGCGGCCGCCGCGCGGGAATTCGGCGTCCCCGAGCACGTCCTGCTCGGCGTCTCTTTCCTGGAGTCGCGCTGGGACTTCAACGCCGGCACCCCGAGCACGTCCGCCGGTTACGGCCCGATGCACCTGACCGACCTGCGCGAAGCGGGCGCAGGTACGCATCACGACGAAGGCGGGGAGGACCCACGCGGCGACGAAGCCCGCCAGCCGAAGCTCCCTGTGACCCCGGCGCCGAAGCCGCCTCCCCCAGGTCTCCAGACCATCGACGAGGCGGCCGCGCTGATCGGCCAGAACGTCACGACGCTGCGTACGGACACCACGCAGAACATCCGCGGCGGCGCCGCTCTGCTGGCGAAGTACCAGCGCGAAGCCGGCGACTGGCACGCCGCCGTCGCGCGCTACAGCGGCGCGAAGGACGAAGCGGGAGCCCGCTCCTTCGCCGACGAAGTCTTCGACACCATCTCCAAGGGCGTCAGCCGCAAGACCGACGACGGCCAGAACGTCACCCTCGCCGCCACGCCGGTGAGCCCCGCACGCGCACAGACCGAAGACGCCAAAACCGAATGCCCGAAGAAGGTCTCGTGCCTTTCGGTCCCGGCGCCGTACCAGGAGCTGCCGAACAACGACTACGGCAACCACGACAAGGCGGACCGGCCGAAGAGCCAGAAGGTCGAATACATCGTCATCCACGACACCGAGGGCTACTGGGACACGGCGATGGACCTGGTCCGGGACCCGACGTACGTGAGCTGGCACTACACGATCCGCTCGTCCGACGGCCAGATCGCGCAGCACGTGCCGACCAAGGACGTCGCCTGGCACGCGGGCAACTGGTACGTCAACGCGAAATCCGTCGGCATCGAGCACGAGGGCTTCGCCGCGAAGGGCACTTGGTACACGGAGGCGATGTACCGCACCTCCGCGAAGCTCGTCGGCTACCTCGCGCGGAAGTACGACGTCCCGCTCGACCGCGCGCACATCATCGGCCACGACAACGTCCCTGGCACGATCCCGTCGACCATCAAGGGCATGCACTGGGATCCGGGCCCGTACTGGGACTGGTCGCACTACTTCGACCTGATGGGCGCGCCACTGACCGGCTTCGGCCGTCCAGGTTCGCCGCTGGTGACCATCACGCCGGACTTCGCCACGAACCGGCCCGCGTTCACCGGCTGCGAGGGCGGCGGAAAGCCCTGCCCGGCGAGGGGGTCCGGTTCGGTGGTGCTGCGCAGCGAGCCGAACGACGCGGCGCCGCTGCTCAAGGACATCGGCCTGCGCCCGGACGGTTCGGCCAGCACGATGGACGTCTCCGACATCGGCAGCCGGGCGGAGACCGGCCAGCGGTACGTGGTCGCCGAGCGGCGCGACGGCTGGACGGCGATCTGGTATCTCGGCCAGAAGGGCTGGTTCCGCGACGCACGCGCGACGAGCCCGGCGTTCGGCCTGGTCGTGACGCCGAAGCCCGGTCTGGCGACCGTCCCGGTGTTCGGGCGCGCGTACCCCGAGGCGGAGGCGTATCCGGCGAACGTGCCGGTACAGCAGGTCGTGCCGCTGCCGTACACGTTCTCGGCCGGACAGCGGTACTCGCTCGGCAACGTGGTCGGCTCCGAGTACTTCTCGGCGACGACGTTCGACCCGGCGAACCATGTGGTCGTGAAGGGCAAGACGCGGTACGTGCAGATCCAGTTCGGGCACCGCATCGCCTTCGTGAAGGCGGACGACGTCCGGATCCTGCCCACCTTCTGACCCCGCGCCCGGATCGCGTTTAGAGGGGTAAAAACCATCCGGGCGCGGGGCAGGAGTGCAGG
>NZ_JBHXJK010000248.1:0-6249 GCF_042723255.1 Amycolatopsis thailandensis | reverse complement strand
TCCTTGCGCTAGGCGCAAGGAAGGGGGCCTTCATGTACTCGCTGGCGGGGCAAAGGGGGTCGTGAGTGGCGCACCGGTCAGCGCACAGTTCGCCACCCCGGCTCGCTACGCGTCGAGCGCGATCGCGATCGCGCCCAGCAGGGACGCGTCCTGGTCGAACTTCGCCGACACCAGCTCGGGCGGGAACGGCACGGCCCTGGCCAGCCGCTCACGCAGCGCGGGCAGCAGGATGTCGGCCGAGCGCACCAGTCCCCCGCCGACGGCGATGCGCTGCGGATCGAGCGCGATGGCGAGGTTCGCGACGTGCATCGACAGCTCGTCGAGCGCCGCGCCCACCAGGTCCTTGGCCCGCGCGTCCTCCCTGGCGAGGCCGAACAGCTCGCCCGCGGTTACCGGGCGGCCGAGCAGCACACTCGCCCGGCCGCCCAGCCCACGCCCACCGACGGCCTCTTCCAGCGGCGCCGCTCCGCTGGCGAACCCGTCGGTGTCCTGCGGTGAGAGGAGGTTGTACCCGATCTCTCCCGCAGCGCCATTCGCGCCGGTCAGCAGCCGGCCGCCGACCAGGACCGCCGCGGCGATCCCGGTCCCGAGCGAGAGGAACACCGCCGGATCGGTGTCCGCCAGCGCCCCCCATCGCCATTCCGCGAGCGCCGCCGCCTTGGCGTCGGTGCCCACCTCGATTCCGACGCCGCCGAACTCGTCGGCGACGAGTTCGCGCAGCCGCAGTTCCTCCCAGCCCGGCACGTTGGGGGCCAGCAGGATGCGGTCCTCCAGCACGATGCCGGGGCTGACGACGCCGATCGCGGCGAGGTTGTCGGCGGCGCCTTCGTCGGCGAGCAGTTTCCTCGCGGCGGCGAGCGCCCGGCTCACCACCTGTTCGGCGCCCGCCTGCGCGTCGGTGTCGAGCCGCCGGGTGACCAGCAGGCTCCCGGCTCTGTCCGCCAGCCCGATCGCGACCTTCGTCCCGCCGAAGTCGATCCCCAGGATCAGTTCTTCCCCCGTCACTTCCCGTTCCCCTCTGCCGCCCCCGCGAACGATTCCTGGATTCCCTTGGGCCCGAACGGCCACACGCGCTCGGCCTTGGCGTAGGCGAGGAACGCCGCCACGCCGAGCGCGATCCACCCCACCGAAAGCCCGATCGAGAGCCAGGTGGCGGAGAAATAGATGTAGACCCAGCCGAGCAGCGCGATGATCGTCGGGATCGGGTAGAGCCATTGACGGTACGGCCGGTGCAGTTCCGGACGTCGTCGCCGCAGCACCACGATCGCCGCGACCTGCGCGAGCGACTGGATCAGCACGAGCACCGTCACCGCCGCGTTGATCACCGCGGTCAGCGTGAAGAGCGACCCGATCGCGGTGATGGCGCCCATGGTCAGCACACCGGCCGTCGGCAGGTTGAGTTTCGGGTGCAGTTTGGCGAACACCGGCAGGAACACCTTGTCGCGCGCGGCCTCGAACGGGACCCGCGAGCCGCCGAGCAGACCGGCGAACACCGAACCGATCGCGGCGATCACGATGAACACCGTGATGACCTTGGCCGTGCCCGTGCCCCACGCCTGCTCCAGCACGGTGGAGGCGACCGAGGTGGCGTTCTTCAGCTCCTCCAGCGGGATCGAGCCGAGCACTCCGAGCTGCAACAGGAAGTACAGGCTCATGATGCCGAGGATCGAGAAGATGATCGACCGCGGCAGCGTCCGGCCCGGGTCCCGCACCTCGCCACCCAGGTAGGCGCTGGTGTTGTAGCCGAGGTAGTCGTAGATGGCGATGATCAGGCCCGCGCCGAGCCCGGCCCAGAACGCGCCGCCGCCGAACGAGAACGCGCCCGGCGTGAAGGCGAACGCTTGCGCGCCGTCGAAATGCGTGAAGGCCGCGACGATCACCGAGAGCGCGGCGAACAGCATGATCGCGAACAGGACGGTGGTGAGCTTCCCGATCTCGCCGATCTTGCGGAACAGCGCCAGCACGATCAGCGCGATGACGCCGAGCCCGATGACCTTGCCGAGCGCGGTCGTCCCGCCGTCGTCGGCGACACCCGGGATCAGGTACCCGAGGTACTGGACGAGACCGATGATGCCGGTGGACATGATCAGCGGGATGAACAGCACCGCGCTCCAGGCGAACAGGAACGGCATGAGCCTGCCGGTCCGGAAGCCGAACGCTTCGCGCAGGTACACGTAGGTGCCGCCGGCGCCGGGGAGGGCGGCGCCGAGTTCGGCCCAGATCAGGCCGTCGGCCAGCGCGATGAGCGCGCCGATGAGCCAGCCGAACATGGCCTGCGGGCCGCCGAGGGTCGCCACCATGGCGGGGATGGTGACGAACGGGCCGATCCCGCACATCTGGGTCATGTTGATGGCTGTCGCCTGGAGCGGCCCGATCTTCCGCTCGAGCCCCGGCCGCGGGGATGAACTCAAAACGCGCCTCCCTATTAGTTAGTAAAGTTTCTTAACATAATTTGCGGCGTGTCGGAAGGCCGGTCGGCAAAGTTGTCGCGCGCCGGTCCACCCGGAATTGCCCGAAAGGGCGCAATCCCCCGGAATACGCCCGAACGGACCAGTCCTGGGACGTATCAGGGGGTCACCGTTCCGCGTCCTCAGTAAGAGGCGACGTCTTCCCAGGGACGGTGAGGTCCATGAAACGGCTGTTCAGCGCGGTGATGGCGATCGCCGCTCTCGGCTTCACGGCGGCTTGCGGCGGAACTTCGACTCCCCGCGACACCGCGCCCGCCGATCAGACCAGCGGCGGTGTGACCACCGAGGTCGCACCGACGGCGTCGGCCGGTCCGGCTTCGTCCGCCTCGTCCGGCGGGGGCGGTGGCCACACCGACGATCCGGCACCGCCCGGGGTTCCCGGCAGCCCGATCGTCTACGACCACACGCGGCTCGGTGCCGCGCCGGAGACCGCCAAGTCGGATATCGAGGGTGACATCCGGAAGGTCTGCGGGCCGAGGCTGTGCGGGGTGAAGGTCGTGATCACCGGTTCGGGTGACTGCACCGCGAGCATCACCCATTCCCCGGTGAAACCCGGCGGGACGGTGACGGTCAAGGCCAAGGCCTGCGCGCCCGAGGTCTCCGAGGAGACCACGTCCTCGGAGAGCCCGGTGTCCTCCAGTGAAGCTCCCGCCGAGACCACGTCCGGATGACGACCCGGCGCGGTCTGCGCCGTCCGGAGCCGAAGGGTGCCGAACCGGACCCCGGGCCGCCCCAGGCGCTCAAACTCATCGGCGCGGTGCTGGCCAACACGACCCTGCTCACCGCGCTGCTGTACTTCTTCGGGCTCGTCGAGACGCAGGTGCTCTTCGCGTACTTCCGCGTGCACTACACGCTTCTCGCCCAGACCCCGGACGAGATCTTCGCGCGCGGTGCCGACGGCCTGTACCTGCCGCTGGCGGGTGTCGCGGGGGCGGTTCTCGGTTTCGTGCTCACCGTCCGGATCCTGCGATTGCGCCTTTCCGAGGGCGCGTGGGCCCGGCTGTTACGGATCTGCGTGCCGAGCGCGGCCGGGCTCGGCGCCCTGCTGGTCGTCGCGACCGTGATCGTCACGCTGAATCCGGAGCCGTTCCGCGACTTCCCCGGCCTGCCGGGACTCGGTTTCGGAGTCGGCGTGCTGATGCTGCTGTTCGCCTGGCGCCACTGGGCTTCGGCGCTGCGATCGAACCCGCTGGAACTCGTCCTGGGCTACGTGCTGATCAGCATCGGGCTGTTTTGGGCCGTCAGCGACTACTCGGCGGCCGTCGGCACGCGGCGGGGTTTCGAAACCGCGGCACAGCTTCCCGCGCGGCCCGCGGCGACGCTCTACAGCGCCGAAAGCCTCAACCTGACGGCCGGTGGTGTCCTGCAGGTGAAGTGCGCGGATCCCGACGCCGCCTACAAGTACCGGTACACCGGGCTGAAGCTGCTGCTGCAGTCCGGCGGGCAGTACGTGTTCGTGCCGTCGGGCTGGCGGGCGGGCAGCGGTGTGGCGTTCGTGATTCCGAGGACGGACAAAATCCGGCTGGAATTCGGTCCCGCGCGGTCGGCACCGCCCGCCGCCTGCTAACCCAGGTGCCGCACCAGCCATTCCGTGACCGCGTTGTCGACCAGCTTCGCGATCGGCAACTGCGGCGCGGGCTCGATGCCCGGTTCTTCGGCCAGCGGATGCGCGAGACCGGGAACGCGATCCAGCAGGATGTCACCGGGCACGGAGTACTGACCCCGCAACGTGTCGACGAGCTCGTCGGCATCCGCGCGGAACGAGGGGTAATCCTCTTCACCACTGACCACCAGCAGCGGGACTTGCTTTTCCCTGGCCGAGATTTCACCCGATCGTGCGACGAAGTCCAGCTGATCCGCCGCCTGATTCGCTTCGCCGGTCCACGGATAGGGCTGTTCCAGCATGCCTTCCACCAGGCCGATCACGGAACGCGCCCGCACGGCGGGGTTGACCAGGGCCGCGACGTGGACCGGGATCTCCCGCGTGGCCAGGACAGTCAGCGCCACGGCACCGCCCAGCGAACCGCCGACGACGGCCGTCCGGGATGTGTCGAAACCGAGGCGTTCCCGCAGTTCAGCCAGTGCGGCGGGGAATTCCAGGGCCGCCTGCCGGACGAACGGGTCCACGTACGCGAGCATGGCGTCCCGCTGGGCCCGCTCGACGATGGCGTCCATGCTGCCGTCGATCATTCTCGCGCCGCACAACGGCATTCCGAGGTACACGCGCCACGCCGGCACCCCCGCCAGCGGCAACGCGGCCGCGAAGGCGGCGTCGGTGCGCGGCGCGTCGATCATGTGCCAGGCGACGACCACCGGCGCGGGGCCGCTGACCTCGGCAGATGGCGGCAAGGCGGTGAACGGTACCCCCGCGGCCGTGCCCGTGACCGGTTCTCCCACCGCGATCCTTCCTCCTACGCTGTCGATCTCCACGATATCCACGACGCACCGGAGGCGGACCTCGTTCCGCCACAAGCGAAACAGTATGCCCGCGGTGTCACCCCGACGCGCCGCGGAGGTGGTTGCGGGTGCCCGGCGGCGGCCGAATAGTGTTGCGGCCCGGCCCATTGGAGGTGAACCGCCCGTGCCCGATGTCGACTACTACGAGGTGCTCGGCGTGGGCAAGGCCGCCTCGGTCAACGAGATCAAGACCGCGTACCGGCGCCTGGCGAAGTCGCATCACCCGGACACCGGGGGCTCCGCGCTCACGTTCCAGCTGGTCCGCGAGGCGTACGACACGCTGAGCGATCCGATGCGGCGCGCGGGCTACGACGCGGACGGGCGTTCCGTGCGCGTCCCGATCCGGCCGCGGCCGAGACGTCGCTTCGGCGAGGAACCGGGCTACGAGCCCGAGCCGGTCGTGATCGACCCGGAAGACCTCGAATGGTGGGAATTCGCCGCGCAGGACGGACGCGTGCGCCACGGGCGGCGGCGCGGCCCCGGGCACACCCCGGTCGTGGCGGCGGTCGGCGGGATGGTACTGGTACTGCTGCCGGTGCTGACCGGGGTCGGCTTCTCGGCGCCCACGCTGATCGTCTGGCTGATCCTGACCGCCGGGACCGCCCTGCTGGTGCAACGGCTCGCGCGCGGCTACCTCGCCGCCTCCCGCGCCAAGAACCGGTTCGCCGCCGAATTCGGCGGGAAACGCGTGTTCGGCACCCCCGGCACCGAGACCGACGAACTCGCCGAACGGCTCACCGCCGACCTGCTGGAGCGCTACCTGACCCGGCTGCCCGGCGCGCGGATCTTCCACGGCCTCTCGTGGCCGGACTCGGTGTTCGCCGACGTCGACCACGCGGTGCTGTGCGGGAAGCGGCTCGTGCTCGTCGAATCGAAGCTGTGGCTGCCCGGGCACTACGAAACCGATGACGACGACCGGCTTCTGCGCAACGGACGCGCCTTCCGCGGCGGTGGGAGCAGGCTGGCGGAAAGCCTCGCCGAGTACCGGCGAATCCTGCCGGGGGTCGCGCTGCGCGGGGCGATGATCGTGTACCCGAGCCGGACCGGTGAGATCACCACGGACCTCGACGATCCCTCCCCCGCGCCGCCGATGACGCCGGAGCAGTTCCTGCACGAGATCGGCGGCTGGCTGGCGGCGGAGCCGTCCACTGTGGACTCGGCGACGATGCGGGTGGTGCGGGACCGGGTGATCGGCTCCGGCTGAGGCACGCGGGAGCCAGCATTTCGTACTCTGAATGCGGTAGTTCACGTTACCAACTACCGCATTCAGAGGACGAAATGCTTACAGGTCTGACGCGTGTGAAGGCCCCCTTCCTTGCGCCTG
>NZ_JBHXJK010000247.1:0-6522 GCF_042723255.1 Amycolatopsis thailandensis | reverse complement strand
CATGAAGGCCCCCTTCCTTGCGCCAGGCGCAAGGAAGGGGGCCTTCATGTACTTCTTGTCGAGCTAGTGCCCGGAAGTGATCTCCTTGCGCTCCTGCGAGGGCTCACCGCCGATGTCGTCGACCTTGCCGTTGCCGTTGGAGCCGTGCCCGTTGGCCCGGGCGCGCTCCAGCGCGATGGTCTCCTCGACCGGGTCCGGCGACCAGGTCGAACCGGCGACGGCGTGACCGGCCGAGCCGAGCTTGTTCATCTTCTTCGGGACCGACGCGCCCTGGTACTCGAGCGGCAGCGGGTGACCGTGGTCGTCCACCGGGCCGAGCGGCTGGTGGATCTCGATGAACTCACCGTGCGGCAGGCGCTTGATGATGCCGGTCTCGACACCGTGCTCCAGCACCTCGCGGTCGGCCCGCTGGAGACCCAGGCAGATCCGGTAGGTGATGTAGTACGCGATCGGCGGCAGCAACAGCACGCCGATCCGGCCCGCCCACGTCGTCGCGTTCAGCGAGATGTCGAAGGCGAACGCGATGATGTCGTTGAAGCCCGACAGCATGATGACCGCGAAGAACGTCAGGGCCATGATGCCGAGCGAGGTCCGGACCGGGACGTCGCGCGGACGCTGCAGCAGGTTGTGATGCGCGGTGTCCTTGGACAGCTTTCGCTCGATCCAGGGATACATCACCAGCAAGCCGATCAGCAGCGGCATCCCGACAGCGCCGGGGAAGAACACCGCCGGGACCGTGTAGTTCCCGAGGTAGAGCTCCCACGCGGGCCAGATCCGCAGCATGCCATCGGCCCAGGCCATGTACCAGTCGGGCTGGGAACCCGCCGAGACCTGCGCCGCGTTGTACGGGCCGATGTTCCAGATCGGGTTGATCTGGAAGAGCCCCGACATCAGCGCGATGATGCCCGTGACCAGCGCGAAGAACGCGCCGCCCTTGAGCGCGAACACCGGCATGATGCGGACGCCGACGACGTTGGTCTCCTTGCGGCGCACGCCCGGGAACTGCGTGTGCTTCTGGTACCAGACCAGCGCGAGGTGCGCGGCCACCAGGCCGAGCATGATGCCCGGCAGCAGCAGGATGTGGATCGTGTACAGGCGCGGGATGATCTCGTTGCCCGGGAACTCCCCGCCGAACAGCGCCCAGTGGATCCAGGTGCCCATGACCGGCACCGAGAGCACGATGCCCGACAGGGTCGCGCGGATACCGGTACCGGAGAGCAGGTCGTCCGGCAGCGAGTAACCGAAGAAGCCTTCGAACATGCCCAGGACCAGCAGCAGCGCGCCGATGACCCAGTTCGCCTCACGCGGGCGCCGGAACGCGCCGGTGAAGAAGATCCGGAACATGTGCACCATCATCGAAGCCACGAAGATCAGCGCGGCCCAGTGGTGCAGCTGGCGGACGAACAGACCGCCGCGGACGTCGAACGAGATGTCCAGCGTGGTCGCGAAGGCCCGCGACATCTCGACGCCCTGGAGTCCGGTGTAGCTGCCGTTGTAGACGACCTCCTCCATGGAGGGGTCGAAGAACAGCGTGAGGTACACACCCGACAGCAGCAGGATGAGGAAGCTGTAGAGCGCGATCTCGCCGAGCAGGAACGACCAGTGGGTCGGGAACACCTTGTTGATCTGGTGCCGCATGCCCTTGGCCAGGTGATACCGGTCGTCGGCCCACTTCGCACCAGCGCCCACGGCCTTCTCGGCCGGGTTCGTCCCCTTTGTCGGGGTGGTGAGTGAACTCATGACTTACGCTCCCAAAAAGCCGGTCCGACGGCCTCGTTGAAGTCTCCGCGCGCGACCAGGTAGCCGTCCTTGTTCACTGTAATCGGCAATTGGGCCAGCGGCCGGGTCGCCGGTCCGAAAATCGGCTTGGCGTAGTGGAGCGCGTCGAACTGCGACTGGTGGCAAGGGCAGAGGATGCGGTTGGTCCGCTGCTCGTACAGGGAGGTCGGGCAGCCGACGTGGCTGCAGATCTTCGTGTACGCGTAGTAGTCGCCGAAGTTGTAATCCTCCTGGTTCGCCCGCTTGACGACCTTCGCGGCGTCGGTCGGGCGGAGGCGGATCAGCATGACCGGGTTGTCGACGCGCTTGAAGGCGGCCGACAGCGCGTGCTCGTCCTCCCGCTCGGACTCACGGAACGGGAACACCGTCTCCATGGCGCCCGCGTCGAGGTCCTCGACCCTGACCAGGGAAACCTCGTGCGGGCGGCCGGTGTTGCGGCGCAGGAAGACCTCTTCGTCCGGGAAGTTCTTCTTCCAGCCCGAGTGCCACAGCGAGTCGCGGTTCTCGGTGTCCTTCCACGGGTCCTTGATGAAGGACGCGACCGGCAGCGCCGCGACGGCGAGGCCGAGCACACCGGCGCCGGCGCCCGCGGACCGCTTGATCATCGAACGGCGCGCGATGGTGCTGTCGTTGCCCGAGTGGGCCAGCTGGGCGACGATGGTGGCCTTGTCGACCTCCTTGGAACCGCCGTCCCCGCGCTCCTGCACCGCGACCTCGGCCGGGATGAACTTCTTGGTGTAGAGGATCACCCCGATACCGAGGCTGAGCACGGCGAGCCCGAGGGAGACCCCGAGCAGCGGCGTGTACAGCGTGTACTTGGTGTAACCGGTCGTGCCCGGCTCCTTGTACTCGAACCAGTGCGGCCACGCGATGAGGACCACGAACGCGAGGCCGGACAGCGCGGCCAGCACGAACCAGAGGGCGACAGTGCGCTCGGCGCGCTTCTCCGCCCGTGTCCCCTCGACCGGCCACGGCTTCGGGTACTCCACGATCTCGACCCCGTCGAGCGCGGTACCCAGCTTGACGAGCTGGTCGCGATCCATGTCCGCCAATTCCGCCTCTGTCGGCGGCTTCGGCCCTTCGGCGCTCATGCCTTCGATCCAATCCACAACGTCACGCCGATCAGCGCGGCGATCCCGACGATCCACGCGATCGCGCCCTCCGAGGCCGGGCCAAGACCGCCGAGCGAGCTACCGCCGGGTGCGTTGTTCCCGTGACTCACGGACTTCACGAACGCGATGATGTCCTTCTTCTCCTCCGGCGACAGCTGCCGGTCGGAGAACTTGGGCATGTTCTGCGGCCCGGTGAGCATCGCGGTGTAGATCTGCTCTTCCGTGGCCGGGTCCAGGTTCGGGGCGAACTTGCCCGACGAGAGCGCGCCGCCGCGGCCGGTGAAGCCGTGGCAGGAGGCGCAGTTGAGGCGGAAGAGTTCGCTGCCGCGCGCGACGTCCTCGCCGCGCAGCGCGTCACCCTTCTCGGTGGGACGCTGCGCGCCGCCACCGTTGGCCTGGATGTAGGCGCCCAGGGCGTTGATCTCGGCCTCGGACAGCTTCGGCGGCTTCCGCTGCGCCTGGGCTTCCTGGCGGACCGCCGGCATGCGGCCGGTCGAGGTCTGGAAGTACACGGCCGCGTCGCCGATGCCGATGAGGCTCGGGCCACGGTCGGTGACGCCTTCGAGCTTCGGCCCGTGACATTCGATACACGTGTTGTTGTAGAGCTTCTCGCCCTCGCGCAGGAGGGCGGACTCGCCCTGCGCCTGCGCGGTCTGCGGCTCCGGCGCGAAAACGGCGTACAGCCCGCCCACGCTCAGGAGCGCGATCCCGAGCGCCAGCACGCCGGCGAACCGCCTGCGTGCCTTCGACCGCTTGCGGAAGCGGCGCTCCGTGTCGTTCTTGCTGGAGGTCATCTTGCGGCAACCCTTGCTGTCAGTTCAGGCCGATAGGTCGTGGTGGCGGCTTCGTTCACGGAAGGATGTAGATCACCGCGAACAGGCCCACCCACACGATGTCGACGAAGTGCCAGTAGTACGACACGACGATCGCCGAGGTGGCCTGGGCCGGGGTGAACTTGCTCAGCTTGGTGCGGATGAGCAGGTACACGAACGCGATGAGCCCGCCGATGACGTGCAGGCCGTGGAACCCGGTCGCGAGGAAGAAGACCGTGCCGAACGGGCCGGACGGGATCGTCATCCCCTCGTCGATCAGGTGGAGGTACTCGTAACCCTGGCCGCCGACGAAGATCGCGCCCATGATCAACGTGATGATGTACCAGCGGCGCAAGCCGAAGACGTCACCCTTTTCGGCGGCGAACACGCCGAACTGGCAAGTGAACGAGGACGCCACGAGGATCACCGTGAACGGGATCGCCAGGGCGACGTTCAACTCGAAGGGCTCACCGTGCAGGGGCGGCGGCCACTGGCCGGTCGCGTTCTGCGCCTTCACGGTGAAGAACATGGCGAACAGTCCGGCGAAGAACATCAGTTCGCTGGACAGCCACACGATGGTGCCGACACTGACCATGTTCGGCCGGTTCAGCGAGTGGACCCGCTGGCTGATGGTGGGAGCTGCCGTTGTCACGCGTCGCATTATGTCCTCTCACGCACGGGGCCCGCCGGGTGGGTCCACGGCAAGTCGCGTGCGTGTCGGGTCACATCTGAACGAAAGTGGGAACAGGGCTACTCATGGGTTTACTAGATCGGCTTCGTGACCTGGTCAAGAAGCCGAAGATCCCAGGTCTGACCGTCGACACGCCCGGCGTGGAGATCGTCGCGGAGGCCTTCGATCCCGCCGAGGCGGATTCTTCGGTGCTCGCGAGATCACCCGCTTGGGTCGCCGAAGCGCCGGCGATCCTGCGCCACCACTTGAAACTTCCGCCCGAAAAGGTGGCGGAGGCTGCCTCGATCCTCGCCCAGGACGGCTGGGAGCTGCGGGAACAGGGGCCGGACGGCGATCTCACGCTGGCGCACGCCCTGCGCGTCCAGACCCTCGACGCGCTGCACTGCGCGCAGGAAAGGTCGCGGATGGCGGGGCTCGCGCAGCGGCTCGGCGGGGATTCGGTGGGCTGGGACGCGCTCCAGCCGTCGGGGGCGCCCACGTGATGTCGGTCATGGCGGATAACATCGCGGGGTCGACATGACTAGACGAGGCGGAGGCGCGCTCATGGGCGAGCAGGCGATGCGGATCCTGGTGTTCAGCCACAAGGCGGAGGTGCGCGAGGCGATCATCAACGCCGTCGGCCGCAGGCCCGCCGCCGACCTCGGCCGGGTGGACTACACCGAGGCGTCCGGCATCTCCGAGGTGCTCGTCGAGATGGACGCGGGCAACGTGGACCTGGCCATCCTCGACGGCGAGGCGCAGCCGACCGGCGGCATCGGGCTGACCCGCCAGCTGAAGAACGAGATCGAGGATTGCCCGCCCATCGTGGTCGCGGTGCGGCGCAAGGACGACCGCTGGCTCGCGACCTGGTCGCAGGCCGACGCGGTGCTGGTCCACCCGCTCGACCCGCTGACCGCCGCCGAGACCGTCGCCGACGTGCTGCGCGCCCGGCGGGTGCCAGTCGTGCACGGCTGAACCGGTGACAGCCAAGACTTGGCCGTCCCTGCTCAACCAGCTCATCGCGCGCGCGGACCTGTCCGAGGAGGACACCGCGTGGGCGATGGACCAGATCATGAGCGGGGCGGCGACGCCCTCCCAGATCGCCGGGTTCGCCGTCGCGCTGCGCGCGAAGGGTGAGACACCGGCGGAGATCTCCGGGATGGCCGACGCCATGCTGGCGCACGCCAAACGGGTGACGATCGACAGGCCGTCGGTGGACATCGTCGGCACCGGCGGGGACCGGTCCAATTCGGTCAACATCTCCACCATGGCCACGGTGGTGACGGCCGCGGCCGGTGCCCCGGTGGCCAAGCACGGCAACCGGAGCGCGTCGTCGAAGTCCGGCGCGGCCGACGTGCTGGAGGAGCTGGGCGTCACCATCGACCTGCCGCCCGAGACGGTCCAGCGCAGCGTGAACGAGCTGGGCATCGGCTTCTGCTTCGCGCCGAAGTTCCACCCCGCGCTGCGCCACGCCGGCCCGACGCGCGGCGAGCTCGGCGTGCCGACGACGTTCAACCTGCTGGGCCCGCTCACCAACCCCGCGCAACCGCGCAGTTCGCTGATCGGCTGCGCGTACGAGGACAAGACGCGCGTGCTGGCCGAGGTGTTCGCGCGGCGCGGGATGACCGTGCTGCTCGTGCGCGGTGACGACGGGCTCGACGAGATCACCACCACGACCACCAGTTCGGTGTGGGTGGTCTCCGGCGGCGAGATCACCGAGCGGAGCTTCGACCCCTCGTCCCTCGGGATCGCCAGGGCGACCGCGGACGACCTGCGCGGCGGCGACGCGGCGCACAACGCCGAGGTGTTCCGTCAGGTGATGGCCGGGAAGGCCGGTCCCGTGCGGGATGCTGTCCTGCTCAACTCGGCGGCCGCGCTGGCGGCTTTCGCCGGGTTCACGGGGTCGCTGGAAGACGATCTCGCGGCCGGGCTCACGCGGGCGGCTTCGGCCATCGATTCGGGTGCGGCGGCCGATCTGCTGAACCGATGGATCGCCTTCGCCTGACGCTCCGTCTCGCCGTGCCCTCGTTCCCGCTCGCCCGGCCCTTGTTCCCGCTGTCCCCGCCCTTGCTTCCGAGAGTGTCATGAGGGGTGGCCCAGGGGGATTTTTATTTAAATGGGGGGCCCGCAAGAGAAACAGCGCGGCCCC
>NZ_JBHXJK010000246.1:0-6591 GCF_042723255.1 Amycolatopsis thailandensis | reverse complement strand
GCCCCCGGCTGCGAGCGTGTCGTCCGTTCAGTCACGCGCGTCGTCCGTCTGATCACGCGCGCCGTCCGACCGGGCCCGGTCGGACGGCGCCCGGTCGTCGAGTGGCCACGAGGGACGCTTTCCCCGCATCTGAAGCGACGAAGGGGCCCTTCACCGCGTCAGATGCGGTGAAGGGCCCCTTCAGCCCACATCACTCCAGAACGAGCAGCAGGTCCCCGCCTTCGACCTGCTGGACGGCGTTGATCGCGCGCCGCGACACCTTGCCGCCCGCCGACGCGGTGATCGACGCCTCCATCTTCATCGCCTCGATGGTCGCGACCGTCGCACCGGCCTCGACCACGTCGCCTTCGGACACCTGCAGCGTGACCACGCCCGCGAACGGCGCGGCGATCTGCTTCGGGTCGCCCTTGTCGGCCTTCTCCGTCGCCGGGATGTCCGACGCGATCGAGGTGTCACGGACCTGGATCGGGCGCAGCTGGCCGTTGAGCGTCGACATCACCGTGCGCAGCCCGCGCTCGTCGGCCTCGCCGATGGCCTCCAGCTCGATCAGCAGCCGGACACCCTGCTCCAGGTCGACCGAGTACTCCTCGCCCGGGCGCAGCCCGTAGAAGAAGTCCTTGGACGGCAGGACCGAGGTGTCGCCGTACTGCTCGCGGTGCGCCTCGAAGTCCTTCGTGGGCCCGGGGAACAGCAGCCGGTTCAGCGTCCGGCGACGGTCCTCGGCCAGCCCCTTGAGGTCCTCTTCGGACAGTTCCTGCACCGGCTTCGGCTGCGCGCGGCCCTCCAGGGCCTTGGTGCGGAACGGCTCCGGCCAGCCACCGGGCGGGTCGCCCAGTTCGCCGCGCAGGAAGCCGATCACCGAGTCGGGGATGTCGAACTTGTTCGGCTCCGCCTCGAAGTCGGACGGCGAGACGCCCGCGCCGACGAGGTGCAGCGCGAGGTCACCGACCACTTTGGACGAAGGCGTGACCTTCACCAGGTGCCCGAGGATCCGGTCCGCGGCCGCGTACATCGCCTCGATGTCCTCGAACCGCTCGCCGAGACCGAGCGCGATCGCCTGCGTGCGCAGGTTCGACAGCTGCCCGCCGGGGATCTCGTGGTGGTACACGCGGCCGGTCGGCGACGCGAGACCGGCCTCGAACGGCGCGTAGATCTTGCGCACGCTCTCCCAGTACGGCTCCAGGTCGCCGATCGCCTGCAGGTCCAGCCCGGTCGGCCGGTCCGAGTGGTCGGTGGCCGCGACCAGCGCCGAGAGCGACGGCTGCGAGGTCGTGCCCGCCATGGACGCGACGGCGCCGTCGACGGCGTCCGCCCCGGCCTGGATCGCGGCGAGATACGTCGCCAGCTGACCACCCGCGGTGTCGTGCGTGTGGATGTGCACCGGGAGGTCGAACTCCTTGCGCAGCGCGGAAACCAGCCGCACCGCCGCCGGTGCCCGCAGCAGGCCCGCCATGTCCTTGATGGCCAGGACGTGCGCACCCGCGCCGACGATCTGCTCCGCCAGCTTGAGGTAGTAGTCCAGCGTGTACAGCTTCTCCGCCGGGTCCGACAGGTCCGAGGTGTAGCAGAGCGCCACCTCGGCGACCGCGGATCCGGTCTCGCGGACGGCCTCGATCGCCGGGCGCATCTGCTCGACGTCGTTGAGCGCGTCGAAGATCCGGAAGATGTCGATCCCGGTCGCCGTCGCCTCCTCGACGAAGGCGTTGGTCACCTCGGTCGGATACGGCGTGTAGCCGACGGTGTTGCGGCCGCGCAGCAGCATCTGGAGACAGATGTTCGGCACTGCTTCCCGCAGCTTCGCCAGCCGTTCCCACGGGTCTTCCGCGAGGAACCGCAGGGCGACGTCGTAGGTCGCGCCGCCCCAGCATTCCAGCGAAAGCAACTGCGGCGTGGTGCGCGCGACCACCGGCGCGACGGCGAGCAGGTCCTTCGTCCGCACGCGGGTGGCGAGCAGCGACTGGTGCGCGTCGCGGAAGGTGGTGTCGGTGACGCCGATGGTCGGCGACTCCCGCAGCCAGCGGGCGAAGCCCTCCGGGCCGAGCTCGGTCAGCTTCTGCTTCGAGCCGGGCGCCGGTTCGAGCCCCTTGGGCAGCTTCGGCAGTTTGACCTGCGGGTCGAGGGTGCGCGGACGCTCGCCGTTCGGCTTGTTGACCGTCTTGTCGGCGAGGTAGGTCAGCAGCCTGGTCCCGCGGTCGGCCGAATGGCGCGCGGTGAGCAGATGCGGACGCTCCTCGATGAACGACGTCGTGACTCGGCCTTCGCGGAAGTCCGGGTCGTCGAGGACGGCCTGCAGGAACGGGATGTTCGTGGCCACGCCGCGGATCCGGAACTCGGCGACGGCGCGCCTCGCGCGGCCGACGGCGGTCTTGAAGTCGCGGCCGCGGCAGCTGAGCTTCACCAGCAGCGAGTCGAAGTGCGCGCTGATCTCGGTGCCGGCGAACGCCGTCCCGCCGTCGAGGCGGATACCGGAACCGCCGGGCGAGCGGTACGCGCTGATCATCCCGGTGTCCGGGCGGAAGCCGTTGGCGGGATCCTCGGTGGTGATGCGGCACTGGAGGGCGGCGCCGCGCAGGTACACCTTGTCCTGCGAGAGCCCGAGGTCTTCCAGGGTCTCGCCGGAGGCGATGCGCAGCTGCGACTGGACGAGGTCGACGTCGGTGACCTCCTCGGTCACCGTGTGCTCGACCTGGATCCGCGGGTTCATCTCGATGAAGACGTGGTTGCCGTCCTTGTCGAGCAGGAACTCGACGGTGCCGGCGTTGCGGTAACCGATCTGGCGGGCGAACTTCACCGCGTCGGCGCAGATCCGGTCGCGCAGCTCCGACGGCAGGTTCGGCGCCGGGGCCAGCTCGACGACCTTCTGGTGACGGCGCTGGACCGAACAGTCGCGCTCGTAGAGGTGGATCACGTTGCCCTCGCCGTCGGCGAGGATCTGGACCTCGATGTGGCGCGGCTCGACGACGGCCTTCTCGATGAACACCGTCGGGTCGCCGAAGGCCGATTCGGCCTCGCGCGCGGCGGCCTCGATGGACTCGCGCAGCTGCGCGGGGTCCAGGACGCGGCGCATACCGCGACCGCCTCCACCGGCGACGGCCTTGACGAAGACCGGGAAGCCGATCTCCTCGGCGGCGGCGATCAGCGCGTCGACGTCGGAGGACGGTTCGGAGGAGCCCAGCACCGGCACGCCGGCGTCGCGCGCGGCCTTGACCGCGCGGGCCTTGTTCCCGGTCAGCTCGAGGATGTCCGCGCTCGGCCCGACGAAGGTGATGCCTTCGTCCTCGCACGCGCGCGCGAGGTCCGGGTTCTCGGAGAGGAAGCCGTAGCCGGGGTAGACGGCGTCGGCCCCGGCCTTCTTGGCGGCGGCCACGATTTCCTCGACCGACAGATAGGCCCGCACCGGATGACCGGGTTCGCCGATCTCGTAGGCCTCGTCGGCCTTCAGCCGGTGGAGCGAATTGCGGTCTTCGTGCGGGAACACAGCCACCGTGCCCGCGCCGAGCTCGAATCCGGCGCGGAACGCGCGGATGGCGATCTCACCCCGGTTGGCGACCAGTACCTTGCGGAACATGCCGGTCCTTCCCATCATCGGATCGGTAGGTGAGGCACGTTACCTGCTCGCTCCCGCAGGACGGGAGTTGTTGCCCAGGTGATGGACGTCATCCCCGCCCGAGTTGCGTACCCGGGGTCTGGAGCAACCGGTTCGCGGTGCCCTCGTGGACGCCGGTCAGCACGTCGACGGCGGCGAGGTCCACGACAGCCTTCGTGACGTCCGGCGCCGACACGTCGGGGTGCAGGCCCCGGTACAGCGCGGTCACCCCGGCGACGTGCGCGGCGGCCGACGAGGTCCCGCTCAGCACCCGGCCGCCACTGCCCCCGGCGTTGGGTCCCGGCACGTCCACGCCGGGCGCGAACAGGTCGACGACCTCGCCGTAGTTGGACGTCGATCCGACCTGGTCGCTC
This sequence comes from Amycolatopsis thailandensis, assembly GCF_042723255.1. NCBI lineage: Bacteria > Bacillati > Actinomycetota > Actinomycetes > Pseudonocardiales > Pseudonocardiaceae > Amycolatopsis > Amycolatopsis thailandensis. Next base: position 2,631 of record NZ_JBHXJK010000246.1, on the reverse strand, counting down.
GCGTCGGTCGAGCCGACGGTGAGCGCTTCGGTGACCCGGCCGGGTGAGAACTGGCCCGCGTCGGTGGCCTCGCCACCGGCCGGGAGGGCGACCGGGACGACCGCCGCGAGCGCGCGGACGGCGGCGTCGAGCCGGTCGTTGGCGGTGCCGCCGATGCCGAGGACGGCCACGGCGGGCTGGTGTGCGTTCTGCGTCACCCAGTCGATACCGGCGATGATCTTGTCCGTCGAGCCGCCACCCTGCGCGTCGATCACCCGGACGGGGACGATCTGCGCGCCCTTCGCGACGCCATAGCTCGTCGACGCGGCGACACCGGCCAGGTACGTGCCGTGACCGTTGGTGTCGGAAGTGTCCGTGCCGCCGTTGAGAAAGTCCTTACCGGGCTTCACCCGGCCGCCGAAATCCGGATGGCCCGCGTCGACGCCGCTGTCGATCACGTAGACCGTGACGTCCTTGGCGTCGGTGTCGTAGTGATAGAGCTGGTCGAGGCCTGTTCGCTGGTCGATCCGGTCCAGTCCCCAGTTCGGCGGGTTCTGCTGGACTTCCGTCGCGGAGGCGGGCTGCGCCACGAACACCAGGAGGGCGAGCGCGGCCATGACCCGTACCAGTCGAATGATCATGCCTCGGGCCTACGCCTGTCACCCGCGAGGGGCAACCTCAACCACCCGATCGGCTGGGGCCGGTCGGAGGTGCCCGCTGACCGTCGACTCCGGGAAACACACCAGCGCGTCGAAGGCGTTGACGACGTCGACGGGATTGAACAGATGCGCGTGACGGATGCTCTGGGGTCCTTCGGTTCCGCGCCGCGCGCGAAGATCGACCAAGCCGGGCCCTTCCGCCTCGACGCTGCCGTCCGCCGGTTCGTCCAGATCTTGTTCGTAGACGGTGAAACCGAGCCGTGCGGACGGATCCGGTTTGAGGCCGGTGGTCTTCCCCTCGACGGCGGTGAGCGCCAGGGCGAAGTAGTCGTCGCCGAACTCGGCGGCCAGATGCGTTCCGGCCGAAGGCGCGGTGAGGCCGGGGAACGGCGAGAACGGCACGCGCTGGAGGTGTCCGTTGTGGAGCATCACGACGATCTTCGTGTCGTCGCCGTGGAGCCGCCGGATCAGCCGGACACTTTCGGCCATGTACGCGTCGCGGGAACCGCTCTGCAAGGCGGGCGCGGTGCCGGACATCATCGCGGCCACCTCGGCGAGGTAGGCGTCGAGCCGCAGCGCGCCTTCGGCCTGGTGCTCGGCGACGGCGGTGTCCCCGTAGACGGGACGCAGCGAGGTGAGGTGCGTCTTGAGGCGGGTGAGCGCCGCTGTCGCCTTGTCCCGGGCGACGTCGTCGAGGGCGGAGTACTTGGCGGGCGCTTCCGCGCTGCTGACCGACGCGTAGCCCTCGGTCGCCTCGATCGCGGCGTCGACGAGGCTTGTGGCGGCTTCGTCCACAGTGGACAAGTAGTCGCGGACCGCTCTCAGCGCGGGCACGGGCGAGCCCGCGGAACTCGGCACGTCGAGGCCGAAGTACCGGACGTCGCCCCGGTCACGGAGCCACGTCAGCATTTCGTGGGCCTCGGGTGACTCTCCGAGGGAGAAGGTGAAGCCGTCGCGGCCGACTTCGGCGACGTCTCCGGGGGCGCCGTTCAGCCAGTTTTGGACGAGCTCGCCCTCGGCGAAGCCGGATTCGAAACCGACCACCCGGAAGCCGTGGTTCTCGACGAGCTCGCGAAGCAAACGATTGCGCAGGTCCCCGAACTCGTGGATGTGGTGGTTGTTCTCACCGATGGCGACGATCTTGGCGTCCCCGATGAGTTCGGCGATCTTGGCGGGGTCTGACATACTGACCACCCTAACGCAACAGGAGTAGCGATTGGCAACCTCCGGTACACAGCGGCCCGGCGGCCGGACCGAACGCACCCGTCAGGCCGTCCTGCACGCCACCCTCGACCTGCTGGCCGAACGCGGGTTCGGCGAGCTGACCGTGGACGCGGTCGCCGAACGGTCCGGAGTGCACAAGACCACGGTGTACCGGCGCTGGTCCTCACCGGACGGTCTCGTCGCCGCCGCGTTGCAGATGGGCGCGGAGGACGACTGGAAGGCGCCCGACACCGGATCGCTCGAAGACGATCTGTACGAAGTGGCCGCCGAGGTCGTGCGCTACTTCACCGAGCCCGCGCTGAAGGAGCTTCCGATGGCGTCGGTCGCGGCGGCCTTCCAGTCGTCGCAGGCGGCCGAGGCGCTGCACGACTTCTACGCGGACCGGCATGTCCGCATGGCGCCGATCACGGAACGGGCCGTCGCACGCGGCGAGGTCCCGTCCGGGACGGACGGCGACGAGCTGGTGCGGGCGGTGTGCGGGCCGATGTTCTACCGGCTGCTCCTCTCCCGGGAGAGGGTCACGGTCGCGGACGCGCGAGTCACGGCACGGGCGGTCGCCGTCGCCGCGCGCGAGGGCGCCTTCGTCACCTCGCGCGATCAGCCTGCCGGTACATGATGGCCCCCTTCCTTGCGCTAGACGTAAGGAAGGGGGCCATCATGTACCGGTGCCGGGAGCGACCAGTCGCCTGCTTTTCCTCGGCGTTGGGTAATGCACGTTTGGCACCGGTTAGGTTGTGGAAAGTGCGGTAGCAAACGGCCACACCTTGGG
>NZ_JBHXJK010000245.1:277-6896 GCF_042723255.1 Amycolatopsis thailandensis | reverse complement strand
CTACCCCCGCCACCTCGTCTGCCATCGTCGCGCCCGGCAGCCGCTGAACCACCACCCTCGCCCAGTTCAGGCGTGAGTAGGTAAATACCGGACCGCTCTAACGACACTTGCCACTCACGACCACCCCCACTGCGATGGCACGCCCGATCCCGGCCGCAGCCGATCTCAGACCCGGCTGAACTCCATCACCCAGTTGGATTCCCAGGTCTCCCCGCCGTCCACCGAGAACTCCTGCTCCCAACGCGCCGACGTCGCGGTGATCTCCGACCAGAGGAAATGCGCCTTGATCGGCCGCCCCTCGTGGCTGTCGTCGCCGTAGAAGTCGCCGCGCCCGTCGGCGAAAGCGCCCACCACCGGCGGACAGAGCAGCCCGGTCCGGCTGCTCGCCCAGTAGATCGACCACTCCTTCCTGGCGACGTCGAACAGGCGCAGCGTGAAGCCGCTGCTGCCCAGCGTCGGGAAAACGATCTCCTCGGTGTTGCCGCCGCCACCGAAGATCGGTTGGCAGGTGGAGGTCCCGGGGAACTCGTACCAGTCGTCACTGCCCTCGAAAAGGGTCTTCAGCCGCCGGTTGGCGACGGTCCAGGAGCCGGTGAAGAAGTCGAAATCGTTCATGCCGCCGATCTTGCGGCGCCATCGCTGACATCTTCTGTCAGTGGTCGCTGGCAGACTCCCGGCCGTGCGTGCCGGCCGGATGGTGTCCCTGCTGTTGCTGTTGCAGAACCGGGGGAAGCTGAGCGCGGCCAGGCTGGCCGCGGAACTCGGCGTGACCGCGCGCACCGTTTACCGTGACATCGAGGCGCTCTCCGCCGCGGGCGTGCCGATCTACGCCGAGACAGGGCCTTCCGGCGGCTACCGGTTACTGGAGGGTTATCGCACCCGCTTGACCGGTCTCACGGCCGACGAGGCCGAATCCCTGTTCCTCACCGGGCTGCCGGAGCCCGCCGCCGAACTCGGGCTCGGCGCCCAGGTCGCGGCCGCCGAGCTCAAGCTGACGGCCGCGCTCCCGACGCCGTACCGGGACGCCTCGACCCGGATCCGGCAACGGTTCCACCTCGACGCGCCCGGCTGGTACTCCGAAGCCGAACCGGTGCCGCTGCTGACAGCTGTGGCGGAAGCGTTGTGGCGGGACAGGGTCATCGAGATCCGGTATCGCCGTTGGTCGCCCGAGCCCGGTGTCGTCACCCGTCGGCTGCATCCGCTGGGGCTCGTGCTCAAGGCCGGGGTCTGGTACCTCGTCGCCGCCCGCCGGAACCAGCCGCGCATCTACAAGGTCTCGTCGATCCAGCGGTCGCGGACGCTGCCGGAGAAGGCCGAGCGGCCCGAGGGATTCGAACTCTCCGCGTTCTGGCGGGCACACGTCGAAGGCTACGAAGAGGCGGAGGAGACCGAGACCGCGCTCATCCGCCTGTCACCGCAGGGGATCGCCGCCCTGCCGGACCTCCTCGGCCCGCGGGCCGCGCGTCTCGCCCGCCGCACCCTCACCGGCGAGGACGCCGAAGGCTGGCGGCGGGCCAGGATCCCGATGGAGAGCGTGCCCCACGCCGCCGCGGGGTTGCTCAAGCTCGGCGTCGACGCCCAGGCGCTGGAGCCCGCCGCGCTGGTCGCCCACCTGACAGCGACCGTGCGCGCGATGGCCGGCCTCTATCCGGGCGGCTGAACCCGTCCCGGATGTGCCATGCTCGACAGCGCACGAAGTGGCGAAACCGAGAGGTGACGAGGGTGTCCATCTGGGCAGGCGTGATCAATTTCGTCCGGGCGCGGTACGAGGTGCTCGAAGAGCGGGACGGCTGGCTCCGGTTCCGGGTCGACACCGGGGAGGGCCGCGGCCAGCAGGTGTCCTTGCACCACTTGCCCGACCACGACGGCGCGGAGTGGGTGGAGATCTCCTCTCCGGTCGGCTGGGCCGACAAGATCGACCTGCGGCGCCTGCTCGAACTGGCCGGCGGTGACTCGGTCGGTGGCGCGGCGGTGGTGGACGGCGTCGCCCTGCTCAAGCACACGATCCCGCTGGTCGATCTGAACCTGCGGAACGAGTTCGAACACCCGCTGAAGTCCCTCGTCACGCGCGCCGACACCCTCGAACACGAGCTGACGAAGGCCGACGAGTTCTGATCCGGCGCGTCCATTCAGGACGGTCCCGGAAACGATGAAGGCCCCCTGCGCCGCAGGGGGCCTTCATCCGTCTGGAAGCTCAGAGGCGCTCCTGGAGCGCGTCCGCGGCGGCGAGCAGATCCGCGGCCCAGCGCGCCCCCGGTTTACGCCCTATACGTTCGATGGGCCCGGAAACCGACACCGCGGCGACGACGGTGCCCGTCGAATCCCGTACCGGCGCCGAGACACTCGCCACACCGGGCTCCCGTTCCGCCACGCTCTGGGCCCAGCCCCGACGGCGGACCTCGAGCAGCGTGCGCTCCCCGTACACGGCTTCGGAAAGGATCGTCCGCTGCGTGTGCGGATCCGACCACGCGGCGAGCACCTTCGCGCCGGAACCCGCCGTCATCGGCAGCCGTGAACCGATCGGCACCGTGTCACGGAGACCACTGGGCGGTTCCGCGGTCGAAACGCAGACGCGCTGGACACCGTCGCGACGGTAGAGCTGAACGCTTTCCCCGGTGATGTCGCGCAATTTCGGCAGCACCGAGCTCGCCGCGTCGAGCAGCGGATCGGTCGAACCGCCCGCCAGTTCCGCGAGCGCGGTCCCCGGCCGCCAGCGCCCGTCGGGGCCTCTGCGCAACAGGCGATGCACTTCGAGGCCGACCGCCAGCCGATGCGCCGTCGCGCGCGGCAAACCGGTCCGCGTGCACAGTTCCGCCAGGCCACAAGGATCTTCGGCCACGGCCTGAAGCACGGCCACGGCCTTGTCGAGTACTCCGATACCGCTATGCTGTCCCACAAGCCGATACTATCTTCCCGAAGTTTGAGATGTCCAGATGGTGGGAAGTACCGATTTCACCGCATGTGAGGAGCCGGAAATGCCCCGGACACTGGCCGAGAAAGTGTGGGAGTCGCACCTGGTGCGGCGCGGCGAGGGGGCCGAGCCCGACCTGCTCTACATCGACCTTCATCTGCTGCACGAGGTCACCAGCCCGCAGGCCTTCGACGGACTCCGCCTGGCGGGCCGGAAACTGCGCCGCCCCGACCTCACCATCGCGACCGAGGACCACAACGTCCCGACGATCGACATCGAGCTGCCGATCGCGGATCCCGTTTCCCGCACCCAGGTCGACACCCTTCGCACCAACTGCAAGGAGTTCGGTGTCCGGCTGCACCCGATGGGCGACGCCGAACAGGGAATCGTGCACGTCATCGGCCCGCAGCTGGGCCTGACCCAGCCCGGGATGACCGTGGTGTGCGGCGACAGTCACACCTCGACGCACGGCGCCTTCGGGGCGATGGCCTTCGGAATCGGCACCTCCGAGGTCGAACACGTCATGGCGACCCAGACCCTGCCGCTCCGTCCATTCAAGACGATGGCCATCACGGTCGACGGTGCCCTGCGGCCCGGCGTCACGGCGAAGGACATCATCCTCGCGGTGATCGCGAAGATCGGCACCGGCGGCGGACAGGGCTACGTCCTCGAATACCGCGGCGAAGCCATCGAAAACCTGTCGATGGAAGCCCGGATGACCGTCTGCAACATGTCGATCGAAGCCGGCGCGCGCGCCGGGCTCATCGCCCCGGACGAGACGACGTTCGCGTATCTGAAGGGCCGTCCGCACGCGCCGAAGGGCGCCGACTGGGACGCCGCGGTCGAGAACTGGCGCGAACTCCGCACGGACGACGACGCCGTCTTCGACGCCGAGGTGCGGCTGAACGCCGACGAGCTCACGCCTTTCGTGACCTGGGGCACGAACCCGGGCCAGGGGCTCCCGCTGGGCGCCGAGGTGCCCGACCCCGAGCGCATCGGCGACGAAAACGAGCGCATCGCCGCTGAAAAGGCCCTGTCCTATATGGACCTGAAGCCGGGCACGCCGCTGCGGGAGATCGCGGTGGACACCGTCTTCCTCGGCTCGTGCACGAATGGCCGTATCGAGGATCTGAGGGCCGCCGCGGACGTCCTGCGCGGGCACAAGGTCGCCGAGTCGGTCCGGATGCTCGTCGTCCCCGGCTCGATGCGGGTCCGCCAGGCGGCCGAAGCCGAAGGGCTGGACCAGGTCTTCACCGAAGCCGGCGCGGAATGGCGTCAGGCGGGCTGTTCGATGTGCCTCGGCATGAACCCGGACCAGCTCAAGCCGGGCGAGCGCAGCGCCTCGACCTCGAACCGCAACTTCGAAGGCAGGCAGGGCAAGGGCGGCCGGACGCATCTGGTCTCACCACTCGTGGCGGCCGCCACGGCCGTGCGGGGAACCCTGTCCAGCCCCGAAGACCTGCTGCCCGCCGCCGCTCGCTGACATCGCTGACATCCGCGAAGGAGTTCCCAACCATGGACGCGTTCACCCACCACACCGGCGTCGGGGTCCCGCTGCGCAGGTCCAACGTGGACACTGACCAGATCATCCCGGCGGTCTACCTCAAGCGCGTGAGCCGCACCGGCTTCGAAGACGGTCTCTTCGCCGCCTGGCGCTCCGACGAGTCGTTCATCCTCAACCAAGAGCCCTTCAAAAGCGGGTCGGTCCTGGTCGCGGGCCCGGACTTCGGCACCGGTTCCTCCCGCGAGCACGCGGTCTGGGCCCTGATGGACTACGGCTTCCGCGCCGTGATCTCCTCCCGGTTCGCGGACATCTTCCGCGGCAACTCGGGCAAGCAGGGCCTCGTCGCCGCTCAGGTCGAGCAGGCGGACGTCGAACTGCTGTGGAAGCTGCTCGAAAACGAGCCCGGGACGGAGGTCACGGTGGACCTCGAGTCGAAGACGGTACGGGCCAAGGACTTCACCGCGCCCTTCCAGATCGACGACTACACCCGCTGGCGGCTCCTCGAAGGGCTCGACGACATCGCCCTGACACTCCGCCACGCGGAGGAGATCGACACTTTCGAGATCCAGCGCCCCTCCTGGAAGCCGGTGACCCTCCCGGCGGCCTCCTCCTAGGGTCGGTCGAAGGGGGCGGATTCCCTTGCTGAGCAGGGAATCCGCACCTCGTCCGGGGTCCTGTGCGACAGCCCCGAAACCACACCGAACGGCACCTCGAGAGGCCCTGAAGGGGTCCCTCGGGAGGCGGAACAGCCCCCGAGACAAGGGAAATTTCCGCGCGTCGTTTGGAATTTGTGCTGCATTGGTAATACCGTGTGCGCTAAGTCGGCCGACGGGGCCGTGTACAAGTAGTTCTTCTTGGAGGACTGGAATGGCCAACAAGGCCCAGCTGATCGAGGCGCTGTCGGAGCGCCTGGGCGACAAGAAGGTCGCGTCGGAGGCCGTCGATGGCCTTGTCGACATCATCATCCGGACGGTCAACAAGGGCGAGAAGGTGAACATCACCGGCTTCGGTGTGTTCGAGAAGCGCGCCCGCGCCGCCCGCACCGCGCGGAACCCGCGCACCGGTGAGACCGTTCGCGTCAAGAAGACCAACGTGCCCGCGTTCCGCGCCGGCACGACCTTCAAGGACGTCATCAGCGGTTCGAAGAAGCTGCCGAAGGCCACCGCTGTGAAGCGCGCGACCGCCGGCACCACCACCACTCGGGCCGCCGCCACCCGCGCGACGACGACCCGGACGGCCGCCAGCCGCCCGGCCGCGACGCGCACCACCACCACGCGGACCCGCGCCGCCGCTGCCACCAAGGCCGCCGCGAAGCCGGCCGCCAAGGCGACCGCGACCAAGGCTCCGGCCAAGACGACCGCCGCCAAGGCGGCGCCGAAGACCGCGGCCAAGGCCACGACTCGCGCCACCGCGGCCAAGAAGGCGACCGCCACCAAGGCCGCCGCGAAGCCGGCCGCCAAGGCGACCGCCGCCAAGGCTCCCGCCAAGAAGGCTCCGGCCAAGCGGACCTCGGCGGCCGCGAAGAAGAAGTAAGCTCCCTCCCCAGGAGTGAGCCAACGGCAGGGCCCCGCGCACGGCGCGGGGCCCTGCCGCATTTTCACCGGCTGTGCGCTCCGGCCTTCTCGTTCGCCCGCAAGGCCCTTGAACTCGGTGTCCGGGGAACCGGGGTGCCGGAACGGATCCACGGCGCTCTGAGGACGAATGCGCCGCGTTTGTGGCGCCGCGACTCTTCGTAGATCCATGCGGGTGTCCGGCGGGCGCCTCGATCACCCCGATGGCGCATCGCCCCGTGCCCGCCGATCGGCCCTCCACAGTGGAGCGACGAGCGTCGCGGCGGACCGTCGCCGCTGGACAACGCCTCGCGCTCTGGATCCCGGGGCGGTGTCGGAACTCACTTCGCCGCGAATCCGCCTACCTGACAGGCACTTCGGGCCGGGCGATCTCCGCTTCCCCTGGGACACGGCCGGAGTAGCGGCACGTCACCCACGTGGGGGAGTCGTGTCGGGAAAAGCGGCTCGGCACGCGGCTTGGCACGGACCCGGTCGAAAGCGCTGCGAAAGCCACTTTCACAACGTTCAACGTTGCGAACGCGACTTTCGCAACGCCGGCTTTCGGTCGGACCGCATCGGTCGAGGGGATCGTGAGCGGTGAGTCGCGCTTTCCCGATGGGCCCTTTCGCGACCCGGTACGGCCTGACGGAAGGT
>NZ_JBHXJK010000245.1:0-267 GCF_042723255.1 Amycolatopsis thailandensis | reverse complement strand
TAGTTGTTTGTGTTTTCCTCAATCCACTTATACCTAAACCTCCACGACAATATTGTGGATTCCCCCCCACCTCTCCGACTCCGGTATCGCAATCGCCCAGACCGGAACCGCCCGCCACTCACAACCCTGGCGGCGGTCGAACCTCCAGGCCGCTCCACCCGACTACCCCAAGCGCGTGAAGGCCCCCGTGCCGCACGGGAGCCGTGGGGAGGGGGGCGTGACCCGAAAAAGAGCGGCAGCGCTTCGCCGGAGCCGGAGCTGTCGATT
>NZ_JBHXJK010000244.1:0-6994 GCF_042723255.1 Amycolatopsis thailandensis | reverse complement strand
GCCCTCGTCCCTCCGGCCGCGCAGAGCGCGTTTAGCCCGCTAAACGCGATCTGACAGGTGGGCGAGGGCGAGCGACTTTAGCCCCCTAATCGCGATCCGGTGCCGGGGCCACGGGGCCGTAGGGCCGCCTCCGGGCGGAGCGACTTTAGCGGGCTAATCGCGCTCCGACGGTGGGGAGCGGGCCTGGGCACCCGATCGCGTTTAGCCCGCTAAACGCGATCCGGGGCGCTGGTCGTAGGCTGGGTAACCGTGCTGGTACTGGCCATCGACACCTCGACCCCGGCGGTCACCGCGGGCCTCGTCGCGCTGGACGGCGACGCCCTCGAGTCACGCGGCGACCGCGTCACGGTCGATCCGCGCGCGCACGGCGAGCTGATCACGCCCCACGCCCTGGAAGCCGTCAAGGCCGCGGGCGTCACGCTCCGCGACCTCGACGCCATCGTCTGCGGCGTCGGCCCCGGTCCCTTCACCGGCCTTCGCGCCGGCATGGCCACCGCCGCGTCGCTCGCCCACGCCCTCGGCATCCCCGCCCACCCGGTCTGCAGCCTCGACGCGATCGCCGCCGACGTCGCCCCCGGCGAAGCGCCCTTCCTCGTCCTCACCGACGCGAGGCGGCGCGAGGTCTACTGGGCCGCGTACGCCGCCGACGGCTCCCGCACCGACGGCCCGCACGTCCAGCGGCCCGCCGACCTCGAGACGACCATCAAGGTCGCGGCGGGTGACGGCGCCCTGCTTTACGCGGACGCCCTCGGCGTCCAGCCGATCGAGCCGCGCTTCCCATCACCGCTCGGACTGGTCAAAGCCGCTCGCGAGGACTTCCAAAGTGAACCCGCCCCGCTCACCCCGCTCTACCTCCGCCGCCCGGACGCCGTCGAACCGGCCGCGCGCAAGAAGGTGACCACGCCGTGAGGCTGGAACCCTTACGCCGCAAGGATATCCCCCGCTGTGTCGAGATAGAGAAGATCCTCTTCCCCGGCGATTCGCCGTGGACCGCCTACGCCTTCCACGCGGAGCTCGACGGCGGCGGCTACTACCTGGTCGCCCGTCCGGATGAAAGCGACGAGGTCATCGGTTACGCCGGGCTCGCCGTCGTCGGCCGCCGCGGCGACTACGAGGCGAGCATCCACACGATCGGCGTCGACCCCGGCAGCCAGCGCAACGGGATCGGCACCACGCTGCTGAAGGCCCTTCTCGCCCGCGCGGACGAACTCGCCGCGCCGGTCTTCCTCGAAGTCCGCACCGACAACGACGCGGCGATCACGCTCTACGAGCGGCACGGTTTCGAACGCGTCGGCCTCCGGAAGCGCTACTACCAGCCCTCCGGCGCCGACGCCTACACGATGGCCCGCCCGCGGGCCCAGGTCCGAGACGAGGTGGCGGGCTGATGCCGCGCATCATCATGGGCATCGAGAGTTCGTGCGACGAGACCGGCGTCGGTCTCGTCCGCCTGCACGACGACGACACGGTCGAACTCCTCGCCGACGAGGTCGCCTCCAGCGTCGACCAGCATGCCCGCTTCGGCGGTGTCGTGCCCGAGGTCGCGAGCCGCGCGCACCTGGAGGCGATGGTCCCGACGGTCGAGCGGGCCTTCGAGAAGGCCGGGCTGAAACTGTCCGATGTGGACGCCATCGCGGTGACCGCCGGACCCGGTCTCGCCGGCGCGCTCTTGGTCGGCGTCGCCGCCGCCAAGGCGTACGCCGCGGCGCTCGACATCCCGCTCTACGGCGTCAATCACCTGGCCGGGCACATCGCCGTCGACACGCTTCAGCACGGCCCGTTGCCGGAGCGCTGCCTCGCCCTGCTGGTCTCGGGCGGGCACACGCAATTGCTGCTGGTGGACGACATCGCGTCCGAGATCACCGAACTCGGGTCCACTGTGGACGACGCCGCCGGCGAGGCCTACGACAAGGTCGCCCGCGTCCTCGGCCTGCCGTATCCCGGCGGCCCGCCCATCGACAAGGCCGCCAAGAACGGTGACGGCGCGGCCATCGCGTTCCCCCGCGGCATGACCGGACCGCGTGACGCCAAGTTCGATTTCTCCTTCTCCGGTTTGAAAACCGCTGTCGCGCGCTGGGTCGAGGGCGCGGAGCGCCGCGGTGAGGAGATCCCCGTCGACGACGTCGCCGCGTCGTTCCAGGAGGCCGTCGCCGACGTGCTCACGATGAAGGCGATCCGTGCGGCCAAGGAACACGGCGTGGACACGCTGGTGATCTCCGGTGGCGTGGCGGCGAATTCGCGGCTGTCCGAACTCGCCGCCGAGCGCTGTGCGGAAGCCGGGATCACGCTGCGGGTCCCGCGACCGCGGCTGTGCACTGACAACGGCGCGATGATCGCCGCGCTCGGTGCGCACGTGGTCGCCGCCGGACGGCCGCGGGCGTCGCTCGACTTCTCGGCGAATCCGGCGCTGCCGGTCCAGATCGTCTCGATCTAGCGCGATTCGGCTGCGGTGCGCGGCGCCGGGGCGAGATTGAGCAGCTCTTCCAGCGCCGCCACCGACAAGGCGGCGGCATTGCCGTCGCCATAAGGGTTTCCGGCGTGCGTCGGATGGAAGTCACCGCGCAGGATCTTCGCCGCGGTGTCGGCGATGAGACCGGTGTCCGTCCCGACCAGCCAGGCACAGCCCGCCTCGATCGCCTCACGTCGTTCGGTGACGTCGCGAAGCACGAGAACGGGAGTGCCGAAGGTCGGCGCTTCCTCTTGGATACCACCGGAATCGGTCAGGACGAGCTCGGCCAGCCGCAGCGCGCGTACGAGATCGGGATACTCGAGCGGCTCGGTGATCGTCACCCGCGGCGTCCCGCCGAGCGCGGTCACGACCTGCTCCCGCACGGCCGGATTGGGGTGCACCGGGAACAACACCTGGACGTCGCTGTGCTCGGCGACGATCAGTTCGATGGCCGCGAGCGTGCGGCTCAGCGGCTCACCCCAAGACTCCCGCCGGTGCGAAGTCACGAGGACGAGACGTTCGCCCGCTTCGGAAATCTCCATCTCCAGCAGAGCCAGCGCGGTGTCCCGCGCCGGGAGATCACGCTCGGCGATCGCGATCACGGCGTCGACGACGGTGTTGCCGGTGACCGCGATCCGTTGGCGTGGAACACCTTCCGTGCGCAGTGCGGCCGCGGCGCCCGGTGTCGGCGCGAGATGCAGGGCGGCGACGCGCGAGATCATCTGCCGGGTGCCCTCTTCGGGGAACGGCGCGGCGAGGTCGTGCGTGCGCAGCCCCGCTTCCAGGTGCACCACCGGGATGCCCAGCCAGAACGCCGCGAGCGCGCCCGCCAGTCCCGTCGTCGTGTCACCTTGGACGACGATCGCCGCCGGGGCGACCCGGCGCAGCACCTGGTCGAGCGCGGGGAGCAGCCCGGAAACCAGTTCCGCCTGGGTGCCGGTGGTCCTGGGCGGGGTGTCGAGCCAGGCGTCGACAGGCAGGCCGAACGGGATCAGCGCCTGCTCGACCATGCCCTGGTGCTGTCCACTATGGACGACGAAGGGCCGCAGGTGCGGGTGCTCCGCCAGCGCCAGTGCCAGCGGAGCGAGCTTGACCGCCTCCGGCCGGGTCCCGGCCAGCAACATCACGTCCACGCGTTGGCGCTCCTCGTCCACGATTTCGAGTGTCCCGCAAAACGCGGGTGGCGGCCGCCGGCGTGCAAGGGGTCCACGCCGGCGGCCGATCTGTCAGCTTCCGGTCCGGCCAAGCCGTTTCGTGCGGCGGTAGCCGGCGATGACCGCGATGGTTCCCAGAACCAGCAGGATCACGCCGACCGCCAGCCACCAGCCGACATCGGCACCGGTGGCGGCGAGGGCACCCACCCCGCCACCGGCGACGCCGACTCCGGCGCCAGGCAACTTGTACATCTCGACCTCACTTGATCCTGGTCAGGCGCTGGTCGCCGGACGACGTCCGCGCACGACTCGGATCCCGACCGGGATGGCGACGGCACCGAGCAGGCCGAGACCGATCCACAGGCCGGCACCCGACGCGAGCGGCACGGGCAGACCGGCCGGACCACAGGTGGCCGACGAGACGATCACGTCGCCGGAGCCGATCGGCGTGAGCGCGTCGCCGGCCAACTTCACGTGGATCGCGTTGACCGTCAGGCTGCCGTCACTGTTCTTGATCTGCTCGTTCAGGATGATCGTCGCGACGTTGATGGCGCCGAGACCGACCTTGACCTGGGTGTTCGGTGCGGGAGTGGAGTCGACGGCGCCCGCGCTGCCGAGGTTCGCCCCGACGAGGTTCGTCGCGCCCTGCACACCCTTCTGGGTCGCGGTGCAGGTGGCTTCGACGGCCTTGGCGCCGACCGTGCCGAGGGCACCCTTGAGCAGCGGCAGACCGACGTCGGCGGTGCTGGCCTTGGCGGTCACGGCGCCGGAGTTGTCGTCCCGCTTGGCTTCGGTGTTGATCGCGCCGGCGGTGAGAATCCCGGTGAGATCCGCCTTCGCGAGGCTGTTGGTGGTCGGCCCGGAGGTCTTCGCTTCGGCGAGCGGTCCGGCCTTCACCGCGTCGAGGCCGAGGAGTTTCACATCGACCTTGACGCCATACGCGGAGCCGTCACCGGGGGCCGCCGAGGCGGGCGCCGCACCGGCGAGAGCCACGCTCGCCACCACAGCGGCGAGCAGTCCGCCTCGTCGCAAGAGGTGCGTGTTCTTCAACTGGTCCTCCGAATTGATTCGTGGGGGTTTTCTTTCATCTGCGGTCGGCACGTGGGCGCAACCGATGCGGACGAATCCTCAGCTGGCCTGACTCGGCTCGCGGATCGTCTATCGCCGAGTGTTTCCCAAATTGAACAAGAAACTGCGAGGATCACCGGATCAGGTGGAATTTCGGTCCTTTGCCGCAGGTCGCCGAAGAAGTCACTCTTTCGGCCTAGTCAGTTTCTCCACGATCGTGCCGAAAGGCGTCATGATCAGATTGTCAATGCGAACCCCGGTCGAAAGGACCGGTTCTCGCTGACTTACTCTCGTCGGCGAGGTCCCTGTCCGCTTCGCTGAACCCCGTCGTCTGCTGCGCCTTTCCTGAGAGGGTCATCGTGGCCGTTGCGAGCACTCCCTTGCCGAGCTCAAGTCGGTTTCCGCTGCGTATGGCGGTGCTGGCGGTGATCGCCGTCGCGATCGGCCTGGTGCTGGCCGAACGCCTGTATCGGGTGTTCGAAGTGCAGCTTTCGGGGCTGATACTGAGGGTTATCACCACATCGGGTGTCTTCGTCGCCGGCGAACGCGAGACTGTCTACTTTGGGTTGTCGGGCGATACTCCACTCGGGTTACGAATGACGCCGGAATGCTCTTCGGCATTCATGTTGCTGCCCTTGTTGTTGGTGACAGCGGTCATGTTGTATTTCCGCCCAGGGAATGCGAAGAGGTTGTTCTTCTCGTTGGCCATTTCGGCGGCGGTGGTCATTCTTGTCAATCAGATGAGGGTTTTGGCGATCGTCGGCCTGGTGAACTGGCTCGGGGTGGACGAAGGTTATTACTGGGGTCACACCCTGCTCGGTTCGATGGTCAGCGTCCTCGGCGGCGCGGTCGCCCTCGTGCTGTTCGTCTGGCTGGGCACCCGGAAGCCCCGGGCCGCGCGCGAGGTCGCCTGATGGGCGCCGGTTCGATCAAGATCCTGCTCGCGATCACCCAGGCGTTCGCGCTCACCATGAGCGTCGCGTTCATCGTGTACGTGGTCGTGATCGTCGTGCCGTACCTGCGGCGCAAACCCGCGCCCGTCGGCGACGCCGCCGACTTCACCTGGCACTTCTTCGTCCCGTGCCGGGACGAGCAGACCGTCATCCGCGAAACGGTGCGGTACCTGCGTTCGACGTTCCGGCACGCGCACGTCTGGGTCGTCGACGACGATTCCGAGGACCGCACCGCCCGGGTCGTCAAGTCGATCTGGCGGCGCAACGGCGGCTACGACCCGTACCTGCACCTCGTGCCCCGGCGCCGTCCGGAGGCGAGGACGGGCAAGGGCGACGCGCTCAACGCCGCCTACCAGGCGCTCAACTTCTGGATGGGTCCCGACGCGAGCCGTGACGACGTCGTCGTCGTGGTCGTCGACGCGGACGGCCGTCCGGCGGAGAACTGCCTCGAAGTGTGCGCCGCGGACCATCTGTTCGGCGACGAGACCATCGGCGCGGTGCAACTCGACGTCTGGATGGGCAACGCCGACACCCGGCCACCGGGGAAGAACTGGTTCTCCCGCGCTTTCGGGCTGAAGCTGGCCCAGATGCAGGATCTCGAGTTCCGCACGGCCATCGCGGCGATCCAGACCTCGCGCGGGTTCACCGGCACGATCTCCATGGGCGGCAACGGTCAGTTCACCCGGCTGTCCGCTTTGGACTCGATCGCCGGGGACGACGAACAGCCGTGGCGCGGTTCGCTGCTGGAGGATTTCGAACTCGGCGTGCACCTGCTGACAGCGGGCTGGCGGACCGGGTACACCCCGGATTCCCATGTGAAGCAAGAAGGTCTGTACAGCCTCCGGCGATTCCTGGTGCAGCGCACGCGCTGGGGCCAGGGCACGATGCAGTGTTCGCGGTATCTGCGGCGGATCTGGGATTCGCCGCATGTGAGCACGCTGGGCGCGGCGGAGATGATGTACTACCTCGCGCAGCCGTGGATGCAGCTGCTCGGCTCGCTGCTGTACCCGATCCCGTTCATTCTGCTGCTGTTCAGCACCGCGGGGGATCCGGCGCAGGTGTGGACGTGGTTCGCCGACGACGGCGCGTGGATCCTGTTCGCGATCTACGGTTCGTTCGGGCTGCTGCCGTTCATCGTGTGGGGCCCGATCTATCAGTTCAAATGCCTGAAGAGCCGCAATCTCCTGCGCGGGCTCGGGATGGGCTTCGCCTACGCGCTCTACATCTACACGTTCTACATCACGTCGTGGCGGGCGCTGTTCCGCCTGGTCCGCGGCCGGAACGGCTGGTCGAAGACGCGGCGGAACACCGAGCACGCCCCCGGCGTCAAGGTCGCCCTGGACTCCTGACCCGCGCCCGGATCGCGTTTAGCC
>NZ_JBHXJK010000243.1:0-7052 GCF_042723255.1 Amycolatopsis thailandensis | reverse complement strand
CCTTGAGGGACCCTGGGTCCCTCAAGGAGGCCTTCACGGACATCACATACGACAGCGGCGGGAACGGTCAGGCCGTGGCAGCGGTGACGTCGAGTTCGACGAGCTGCCCGGGGTAGCCGAGCTGCGCGACACCGAGCAGGGTGCTCGCGGTCGTGAAGGCCTCCCCGATCCCCGACTCGACGAACCGGTCCCACACGGCCGAAAGCACCTCGGCGTCCGGCGTCACCACGTAGATCACGGTGCGCACGACGTCGGCCGGGGTCGCCTTGGCGAAGGCGAGCGCGGCGGCGGTGTTCGCGACGACCTGGTCGACCTGCGCGAGCACGTCGCCTTCGACGACCTTGCCGTCTTCGGCGAGCGGGCACTGGCCCGCGAGGTGAATGTCCCGCCGTCCTTCGACGATGGTCACGTGGTGGTAGGTGGGCGTGGGGTGCAGACCGGGCGGATGGTGGCGTTGAATGGTCACGATCCGCATCCTCATCGAACCGGCTCCGGCCGGCCAACTGGATTTCCGGGGGAACCTCGCCATGCGCAGGACGATCGACTGGACCGGCGACGCGGTCACGATCATCGACCAGACCGTGCTGCCCGCCGAATACCGCGTGCTCGAACTGCGCACCGTCGGCGACCTCGTCGGCGCCATCCAGCGGCTCGCGGTCCGCGGGGCGCCGGCGCTCGGCGCGGCGGGCGCGCTCGGCGTGGTGCTCGCGACCCGCGCGAAAGGTGACGTCGAGGCCGAGGCACGGCGTGTCGCCCAGGCGCGGCCGACAGCGGTCAACCTGAGCTGGGGCGTCTCCCGTGCGCTCGCGAGGCTTTCGGAGGGGCCGGAAGCCGTCCTCGCCGAAGCGCTGGCGATCCTCGACGAAGACGAGCGGATCAACCACGAGGCGTCGCGGCTGGCGGCGGAAGTGGTGCTCGCGCACTGCGGGCAGAGGCCGTTGCGGCTGCTCAGCCACTGCAACGCCGGCCACCTCGCGACGGTCGCCTGGGGCAGCGCGCTCGGCGTCGTCTGGCATCTGCAGACCCGCGGCCTGGTCGAATCCGTGCTGGTCGACGAGACCCGGCCGCTGTTGCAGGGTGCCCGCCTGACCGCGTGGGAACTGGCCGAAGCCGGGGTCCCGTACCGGATCCAGCCCGACGGCGCGGCCGCCGCCGCGATGAGCCGCGGCCTGGTCGACTGCGTGCTCGTCGGCGCCGACCGGATCGCCGCCAACGGCGACGTCGCCAACAAGATCGGCACCTACGGCCTGGCGATCGCGGCGAAGCACCACGGGATCCCGTTCGTGGTCGTCGCCCCTTCGTCCACTGTGGACACAGCGATGCCGGACGGCGCCGGGATCGTGATCGAGGAACGCGACCCCGGCGAGGTCCTGAGCTTCGGCGGCATACCGGTCGCACCCGAAGGCGCGGAGGTGTTCAACCCCGCCTTCGACGTCACGCCGCACGAGCTGATCACCGCGGTGGTCACCGAGCAGGGCGTGCTGCGCCCGTGAGCAGCTTGGTGAACAAGGCGTTCGTCTCCACGTCGTCGTAGTTCAGCGGCAACGTGTCGAAGTAGTAGCGGACCAGCCCGGGTCCGGTGCCCACGATCAGCCCGAAGTCGATCGTCCGCCCTTTCGCCCTCACGGTTCCGCGGTACTCCTGGAACTTCGTGCGCGGACCGGCCGCCGCCTGATCGGGCACCAGCCGGACGTCGGACATCGCGCCCGACAGCCTGCCGAGATAAGCGAGGTGGCACACCGGATCCGTCACCGGCGTGGTCAGTCCCGGCCCGATGAACGCCGGTCCTTTCCTGGGGCAGTCGTCGGCGACGCCCGCGAACAGTTCACGGAGCGCGTCCTTTTCGATGGGGCGGAACCATTCCGTCCGATCGTGGTAGCGCCGCCCCTGGGTGACCTCGCCGTCCTTGAGCACCACCCGGTAGACGGCCGGATAGCGCACCGTCCGGCCGTCGATCACCGCTTCGTTGGCCGCCTCGTAGAAGACGGCGTCCCCGTTCACCACGATCTTCACCGGGGTGAACCGGAACGTCGGGAAAGCTCCCAGCAGGGTCCGCAGGTTGTTCTCGATGTTCGCCCTGCCTTCGATCGGCGCGGCGCTGCCCGATTCCGCCAGTGTCCCGTCAGCGGCGAAAATCGTGCCGTACAGCCGAACACGGTCTTCGCGTGCTTCGGGAGTGTCCGAGCGCATCGCCCCGAATTCGGTCTGTTTCGTGATGAAGGCGCAAGCGGACGGCGACACCGTGCCTTCGACCCGGTCGTCTGGCCAATCCTTGATTTCTCGCACTCGTTCACCTTGACAAGGCAAGCCGTGCGAAGTCGATTACCCGCGAGGTAATGAGGTGCTAGGCGCTGTCCCGTAAGTCCGTCCGCGGTCTTCGCGCCCAGGCGGCCCCTGACGGCACGGGCGATCCAGCCGAGTACAACCCGGTACGAGACTGAATCGCCCGTACCGCCAGAGACCACCTGGATCACGAAGCCCATCGAACGGACTTACAGGACAGCGCCTAGAAGGATTCCAGGCAGGACGGCTCGCGATCGGTCGCGAAGGCCGCTGTCGCCCGCGAAACCGCGCCGGCCGTCCGCTCCTTGATCCGGCCGGCCGCGGCCAGTGTGCTCGGCCGGGTGCCGCCGAGGAAGATCGCGCCGAGGTCGATCACATCCAGGTCGAGATCCGGGGCGTCCTCCACCCGCGTCACCTCGGCGTTCCCGTCGCCGTCGGTGGTGAGCCGCCAGTTCCCGGTGTTCCACGGGCAGAAGGCGTCGTGTACGCCGAACACCAGATCCACCGGCGCGTTGTAGCGGCGGGTGACCAGGGCGCGGTCGACGTCGACGAGCCGCACCCACAGCGAGTCGCCGCCGGACCGGCTCATCTTGCGGGGATCGGCGAGGATGTGGATGAGCGGTTCGTCGAGGGCGGCGTTCAGCTCGATCGTGCCGATCAGGTCGTAGTCGAGCAGGAAGCGATACAAAGTCGCGTACGCCCGCGGTGTGGTCGCGACGAGTTCGTGCAGCGTCAGCGTTCCGCGCGGCCCTTCCTCGTCCCAGTCGCTCTTCACGCGGTAGATCGCGTAACCGTCCGACAGCACGGCGAATTTCATCTCCGTCGCGCCGTTGCGCCGGACCTCCCGGTCGTCGAGGTTGAATTCCCACGCCGACTCGGGCCGGTCGAGCGCGCCGACCCGCAGCGGCGCCTCTTTCTCGTAGATCGCCTTGATCAGCGGGATCGCCTCTTCCCGCGCGACTTCCCGTACCCGTTCGGTTTCGAGTTCGACACCCGGCCGGAACGCGGCCTTCGACCGGAGCTTGGCGCGGTAGAACTGCGCCCCGAGGCCGTAGCCGAAGCGGGGGTAGATGACCGACTCGGACGCCCACAGTGCGGCGATCGCTTCACCGCCGTCCTCGTGCAGGCCGTGCAACTGCGCCCGCATGATCCGGGTGAGCACGCCCCGCCTGCGGTGGCCCGGGGCGACACCGATCGAAGTCACCGCGGCGATCGGCGTCTGCCCGGCACCGGGAACGGTGATCTTGCGGGTGAGCAGTTCACCCGATCCGATGAGTTCGTCTCCGTCGAAGACACCGTGCGAACGCTCAGGCTCGAACACCAGCCCTTCGCGGTATTGCAGGCCTTCCGCGTTGTCCGAGAGGAACGCCCTCACGAGCACGGAGGAGAACGCGGGCAGGTCGTCGGTGGTCAGGGTTCGGATGGCCAAGCTGTCGTCGCTCACCCAGCCGTCCTACGCCGTTTCACCGACGACCGCCACGCATTAAAGGGCGACTATCAGGGCCGCGGCCCGATCACCGCACCGTTTTCCAGCACCTCGATGGCCATGGCGGGGCAGGAGTCCGCCGCGTCCAGCACCATCTCGTCCGGGTTCACCTCCCCCTCGACCACCGTCGCCGTCGCGCCTTCGAGTTCGAAGACCTCCGGCATCAACGCGGCGCACATCCCCGAGCCGATGCACGTGTTGCCATCGACCTCGACTTTCCAGCTCATGCTCACCATCCGATCGGCATGGAGCGGG
Organism: Amycolatopsis thailandensis; assembly: GCF_042723255.1. Lineage (NCBI taxonomy): Bacteria > Bacillati > Actinomycetota > Actinomycetes > Pseudonocardiales > Pseudonocardiaceae > Amycolatopsis > Amycolatopsis thailandensis. Next base: position 3,028 of record NZ_JBHXJK010000243.1, on the reverse strand, counting down.
GCCCCCGCACCAGCATCTGCGTCTTCCACACGATATCGCCGCCGAGGCGCAATCCGGGAAGATCTCGCAGCAAAGCGCGCAAGGCCTCTTGCAGTTCCAGCCGGGCCAGCGGGGCACCGAGGCAGTGGTGCACGCCGTGCCCGAAGCCGAGATGAGGGTTGGCTTCCCGGCCGAATTCGAGGGTTTCCGCCGAGGTGAACTGGAGCGCGTCCCGGTTGGCGGCACCGATCGCGACCATCACCGGCTCGCCCTCCTTCACCAGCACGTCACCCACTTGGACGTCTTCGGTGGCGTAGCGGGCGAACCCGGCTCCGGCACCCAGCGGGACGAAGCGCAGCAACTCCTCGACCGCGGCCGGGATCAGATCCAGGTCCGCGCGCAGGCGGGCGAGCTGCTCCGGCTGTTCGAGCAGGGCGTAGACGAAGTTGGGGATCTGGCTGGCGGTGGTCTCGTGCCCGGCGACCAGGATGCCGATGCACATGTCGACCAGTTCCAGCTCGCTCAGCTTGTCGTGGACGTCGCGCGCTTCGATCAGCGCGGTCATCAGGTCGTCCTGCGGCTCGGCGCGGTGCTGCTCGACGAGCACGTGCATGTACGCCCGCAGCTCGTCCTGGTTGGCCATCATCTCTTCGGTGGTCAGCGGGCTGGTCGACAGCGCGGCGTCGCTCCACACGCGGAACTTCGGCCGGTCCTCGACGGGGACACCGAGCAGTTCGCAGATCACCGCGACCGGGATCGGCAGCGCGTAGTCCTCGACCAGGTCGGCGGGCTGCCCCTTGGCCTTCATGTCCTCGATCAGGCCCGCCGCCAGCTCGGCGACCCGCGGCCGCAGCGTTTCGACGCGGCGCATGGTGAACGCCTTCGCGACCAGCGTGCGCAGCCGGGTGTGATCGGGCGGGTCCATGCTCAGGATCCCGCCGGGCCGCCTGCCCGGCGCCATCCGAGGCTCGTCCTTGTCCACGGCCATGGCGCGGGAGAACCTCCGGTCGCCCAGCACAAGGCGCGCGTCGGCGTACCGCACGGCGAGCCAGGCCGGTTCACCGTGCGGGAGCCGGACGCGGAGCATGCCCTTGGTCTCGCGGGCGGTGGCGTAGGCCGCGTCGAGTTCGAGACCCGTGTCTTGATTGAAGGGATAAGCGACGAATTCGGTGTCAGTGGTGGTCATTTGTCCGGAAACCCCCCGGCTCGGCGGTTTGTAAGCAACTGCTTACAACGCTAACCACGATCACGGTGAGCGTCAATGCGCCTACCGTGCGACGCCCCGCTAGCCTGTGCGGACCCGGGGAGGCTCGATGACGGAAGAACCGCAGGCCCGCAGGCGCGACGCGGCCGCGACCAAGGCGGCCTTGCTCGACGCGGCGGCCGCGCTGTTCGCCGAACGCGGCTTCGACCGGACGACGGTGCGGGACATCGCGAAGCTCGCCGGAGCCAACCAGGCACTGCTGTTCCGCTACTTCGGTTCGAAGGACGCGCTCTTCGAGGAGGTCCTGGCGCGCGGCGGACGCGAGCAGATCGCCACCACCCCACCGGGCGAACTGCTCGGAACGGCGTTGCGCAGCATGCTGGAGTCCGACACCGGCCGTGATCGCACGCTCGACGCCTACCTGCGTTCGACGGGGCACGACAGCGCGGCGGCCGCGGTCCGGCGGCAGCTCGGCGAGGAGTACGCGAAGGTGCTCGCCACGCTGACCGACGCCGACGACGCGGACCTGCGGGCCGACCTCATCCTCGCCTGGTTGCTCGGGATCGGCCTGGTCCGCGAGATCACCGGCAAGGAACCGCTGGCCAGCGCGGATCCCGAAGACGTCTGCCGTCTCGTGCTCGGCGCGGCGCGGACGCTGCTGGAGCGCAGCGGGTAATTGCGTCGCCGTCTCCGGTCCGCTGTTCTACGGTCGGTGCGTGATCTCGTTCCCGCCCGCCGGCACCGAAGCCGAGTTCGACGCGCTGACCAGGCAAGACCTGCTTCCGGCGGTGACGTCGCTGACCGGGTCGCTCGGTCTCGGCGAGGTCGTCCCGTTCACCGAGGGCTCGCTGCCGGTGTACGCCGTCGGTGACGATCTGGTGCTCAAGCTGTTCCCGCCGGTGCATCTCGACGAGCTGCCCACCGAGCGGACGATGCTCGAGGTCCTGCACGGGAAGCTGCCGATCCCGACCCCCGCCGTACACGGCGTCGGCGAACGGGACGGCTGGGGCTACGTGCTCATGGAGCGCCTGCGCGGCGAAACACTGAAGGACGCCTGGCCGAAACTGTCCACAGAGGACCGGAACCGGCTCGCTCCCGAGCTCGGCGAGACACTGGCCGCCCTGCACTCGCTGCGAGACCCGCGTCTCGACGTCCTCGATCCGCCGGACTGGGCCACCTTCGTCGCCGAACAGCGCGCGAACGTCGTCGAGCATCACCGGCGGACCGGGCTCGACGAAAGCTGGATCGCGCGGATCCCGGCGTTCCTCGACTCCGTCGACCTGGGCAGCCCGCCCGTCGTCCCGCTGCACACCGAGTTCATGCGCGACCACCTCATGGTCACCCACGACGGTGAACGGCCGCGGCTGACCGGGCTCTTCGACTTCGAACCGGCGATGCGGGGCGCGGCCGAATACGACTTCGTCGCCGTCGGCCTGTTCGTTTCCGGCGGGGACAAGGACTTCCTGCGGCGGCTGCTCGCCGGGTACGGCTCCGAACCGGACGAGGAGTTCTCCCGGCGCTGCCTGGCGTACGCGTTTTTGCACGTCTACAGCAATTTCACGTGGTACCTCAAGGTCCTTCCGGCGCCGGAGGAAGCTACGCCGGACGCCCTCGCGCGCGCCTGGTGGTGAAGGGCCCATGCGCTGACCTCAGGTGTCGCGAAAGCCACTTTCACAACACCAGGCGCGCCGGACAGCAATGACCTGGGCGGGCCGAGTCAATACTGCCGCGTGACCGAGTGGACGGCACGTGTGATCAGACGGACGACACGCGTGGCCAGACGGACGACACGCGGTCGGACTCACCGGTCTCCGAGTGTAGGCCGGCCCATCACGCGTGTCGTCC
>NZ_JBHXJK010000242.1:0-7279 GCF_042723255.1 Amycolatopsis thailandensis | reverse complement strand
GCGCAAGGAAGGGGGCCTTCATGTACTTGAGCGGCCTTGGGGACGGCAGGGCCAAGTGCTCGTGACCTACTACTTGACCGCGCCCATGGAAAGACCCCGCACCAGGTGGTTCTGCGCGATCCAGCCGACGATCATCACCGGCAGTGACGCGAGCAGCGCGGCCGCGGACAGCTGCGCCCAGTACAGGCCCTCGCTGGTGATGAACCCGACCAGGAACACCGGCACCGTCCCGGCCCGGGCCGCGGTGAGGTTGACCGAGTAGAAGAACTCGGTCCACGAGAAGATCACGCAGATCAGCGCGGTCGCGGCCACCCCGGGCGCGACGACCGGCATGATGATCTTCCGCAGCAGCACCGGCAGGGTCGCGCCGTCGATGCGGCCCGCCTCGATCATCTCGTGCGGCACTTCCAGGAAGAACGACCGCATCATCCAGATGGCCAGCGGCAGGTTCATCGACGTGTACAGGATGATCAGCGCCCACACGTTGTCCAGCAGCTGGACGTTCTGCGAGATCACGTAGAGCGGGATGATCGCCGCCACGATCGGCAGCATCTTCGTCGACAGGAAGAAGCCGAGCGCGTTGCTCGTCCCCTTCACCGGCGCCAGCGAAAGCGCGTACGCCGCCGGGATTCCCAGCAGCAGCACGAAAATCGTCGAAATGACGGTCACGAACGCCGAGTTCGACAGGTACGGCAGGAAACCACGTTCGAGCACGCCCGCGAACTGGTCGAGCGTCGGGGTGAAGAACAGCCGCGGCGGATCGGTGTAGGCGTCGGCCTCCTGTTTGAAGGCCGTGAGGATCATCCACAGCAGCGGGAACACGAACAGGATCGCGATCACCCAGGTCACGACCGTGAGCGAGCCCGCGCCGAACCGGCCTTTCATTTCGCGCCTCCCTGGACCGAGAACGTGCGGAACATCAGGCGCAGCGCGAAGGTCGCGACGATCATCGTCAGGATCACGACGATCACGCCCATCGCGGACGACTGCCCGACGTCGAATCCTTGGAACGCCCGCTGGTAGATGTAGAACGGCAGGTTCGTGCTCGCCGTACCCGGACCTCCCTGTGTCATCAGGAAGATCGCGTCGAAGCTGTTCACGATGTAGATCGCGCCCAATAGCGTCGCCAGCTGCAGGAACCGGCTCAGATGCGGCAGCGTGATCGCGGTGAACGTCCGCCAGCGGCCGGCGCCGTCGACCGACGCGGCCTCCAGCACGTCCTTCGGCTGACTCTGCAACCCGGCCAGGATCAGCAGCATCATGAACGGCGTCCACTGCCAGACGACCTGGGCCATCACGGCGGCCAGCGGGAACTCCGAAAGCCAGTCGACGTCGGTGCCGAACACGAAGTGCAGCAACCCGTAGGTCGGGTCGAACATCGTCGTCTTCCACAGCAGCGCGCCCGCCGCGGGCAGGATCAGGAACGGCGTGATCAGCAGGGTCCGGACCACGCCGCGGCCGAGGAACTTGCGGTCCAGCAGGATCGCCAGCCCCAGGCCGAGCAGCAGCGAGAAGAACACGCAGACCACCGTGAGCACGACGGTGTTCAGCAGCGCCCCGAGGAACGTCGAATCGGCGAAGACGTCGATGTAGTTCTGCAACCCGACGAAATGCCTCGAACCGGGCCGCACCAGGTTCCACGACTGGAACGAGTAGAACACCGTCAGCACGAACGGAAGCTGTGTCACGGCGACGACGAACAGCAAGGCGGGTAACAGGGGTAGCCGTCGTTTGAACGGCGTGTCGGTGCCGCGCTTCGGAGCCGCCGTCTTCGCGTGGGCGGGCTCGGTGCGGGCGGGAGCGGAGAGCGTGGCCATCACTGCACCTCCTGATACGACTTGCCGACGGTCTGCGCGTACTCCTGTGACTGCTTCAAGGCTTCGTCCACGGTGATCTGGCCCGCGATCGCCGCCGAAAGCTGCTGACTCACCCGGGTGCCGAGATCCTGGAACTCGGGGATGCCGACGAACTGGATCCCGGGGTAGGGCACCGGATTCGCCATCGCCTTCCGCTGGTCGGCGTCCGCGATCCCGTCCAGCGTCGGCTGCGCGTAGGCCTTGGCGGCCTCGCGGTACTGAGGAATGTCGTAGGTCGACTTCCGCACGCCCGGCGGGACGCGGTTCCAGTCGCCGAACTCCTTGGCGACGCGCTGCACGTAGGCCTTGTCCGTCATCCAGGACATGAACTTGAAGGCGGCGTCCTTGTCCTTCGCGACCTTCGGGATCGCCAGCGCCCAGGTGTAGAGCCAGCCGCTCGCCTGCGTCTTCTCCACCGGAGCCGGGGCGTACCCGGACTTCCCGACGACCTTGCTGGCCGACGGGTCCTCGTTCGTACCCGCCATGACCGTGGCGTCGTACCACATCGCGGCCTGGCCCTGCGTGTATCGCGTGCCGCATTCGGAGAAGCCCGCGCTCGACGCCCCGACCTCGCCGTGATTTCGCACGAGGTTCACGTAGAACTCGGCGGCCGCCTTGAATTCGGGGCTGGTCAGCTTGGCGTTCCAGTCCTTGTCGAACCACTGCGCGCCGAAGGTGTTGGCGACAGTGGTGAACGGCGCGAGGCTCTCGCCCCAGCCGGGCTTGCCGCGCAGGCAGATCCCGGCGACACCCTTCGCCTTGTCGTCGAGCTTCGCGGCGAACTCCGCGATCTGCGACCAAGTCGGCTTGGCCGGCATCTGGAGCCCGGCCTGCTCGAAAAGATCCTTGCGGTAGGCCAGGAACGAAGACTCGCCATAGAACGGCACCGCGTACATGGACCCGTTGTGCGACAGGGATTCCTTGATGCTCGGGATGAAGTCGCCCGAGTCGTAGGCGGGATTCGCCGCGATATGCGGTTCGAGGTTTTCGAGCCAGCCGTTCGCGGCCCACTGCGGTGCCTCGTAGTTGCTGATCATGACGACGTCGAATTCGCCGCCTTCGGTGGCCGTCGACGCGGTGATCTTCGCGCGCGCCTGGTTTTCGGGCAGCGACACGAACTTGAGGGTGACGCCGGGGTTCGCCTTCTCGAACTCGCCGGAAAGCTCGATGGCGTCCTTCATCTGCGGGTTCGCGACGATCCCGACGACGAGCGTCCGGTCACCGGTCCCGAGCGCGCCCGCACCGGCGCATCCGGTGAGGGTCAGCAGGAGAACTCCGAGGAGAGCGGCCGCTTTACGCACTTTCGCCTCCCGGTATTACCTGCACCTTCAGACCGGCCCCACTGCGCATGAGGGCGAGAGCGTCGGGGTACTGCTCCAGCGGCAAGGTGTCGGTGAGCAGCGCGCCGGTGTCGACGGCGCCGTTGGCGACCAAGTCGAGCGCGGCACCGAAGCTGTTCATCACGGCCATCGAGCCGACGACGGTGATCTCGTCGTTGTAGATCCGGAACGGCGAAAGCGCGACGCGTGCTTCTTCCGGCGCGACGCCGAAGACCAGCAGACGGCCTCCGCGCTGAAGTGAGTCGAAAGCGGCCTCGATCGCGGGAGCGGCACCGGTGCAGTCCGCGGCGGCTTCGAACTTCTCGTCGTCCAGGTCCTTCACGTCACCCGCGACCGCGACAGCGCCGAGGTCCATGGCCCGGCTGAGCCGCGCGGTGTTCCGGTCGACCACTGTGACCTGCGCGCCCGCGCGCTGCAGCAGCTGCTGCATGATCAGTCCCATCGTGCCCGCGCCGACGACGAGGAACCGCTCCCCCGCCTCGACCCCGATCCGGCGCACGCCGTGGACCGCGCAGGAGACCGGCTCGACGAGGGCGCCCTGCTCCCAGGTCATCGTGTCCGGCATGCGATAGCAGTTCGCGGAGGGAACGGCGACGTACTCGGCGAAAGCGCCGTTCACGGTGTCGCCGGTCGCGTTCCAGTTCTCGCAGAGGTTGCCGCGGCCGGACCGGCAAGGCTTGCAGTAGCCGCAGAACAGCGACGGGTCGACGGCCACCCGGTCGCCGACCTGCCAGCCGCCCGGCACGTCCGCGCCGAGTTCGACGATCTCGCCGGCGAACTCGTGGCCGGGGACGATCGGATAGGGCGTCGGCGGGAAGTGCCCGTCGGCGATGTGGAGGTCGGTCCCGCAGATCCCGCAGGCACCCACCTTGACGACGACCTGGCGATCCCCCGGTTTCGGATCGGGTACCTCGCCGACCCTGATCTCCCCGGGCTTGTCCACGATCGCGGCACGCATGCCAGCTCCTCTTCTCTCCGCTCAAATGAGCGGGACGGGCCTATGCTTCGGACTGCATGTTCTGGCTGTTGATGTCCCCGCATGGTGAACTTTTCCCAGTTGTTACGTCAACCTTTCGGGTCTATTTCGCGCTATAGTGCTCAGATGAGCGGGAAGAAGCAGAGTCCCGGACTGGTGGAGTCGCTGCGCCTGGCCGCGGTGGCCCGGCGGTTCTACGAACAGGGCGCCTCGAAACTGGAAATCGCCGACGAGTTCGGGATCAGCCGGTTCAAGGTCGCCCGGATGCTGGACACCGCCAGGGAAAGCGGCATCGTCACGGTCGAGTTCCGGCTGCCGGCGCCGGTCGATCTCGTGCTGTCGGAGGAAATCCGCTCCGCGTACCGGCTGGACCGGGTTCTCGTGCTCGAACGAGCGCCGGAGCCGGAATCCCGCGAAGTGGCGCGACGGAAGATCGGCTCGCTCGCCGCCCGCCTCCTGACCGAAATCGTCACTCCGGGCGACGTCATCGGCCTGTCCTGGGCACGGTCCGTGAACGCGATGACCGAGGCGATCGAGTCGCTGCCGAAATGCCCGGTCGTGCAGTTGTGCGGGGTGCAGGCGGGCATGGACATGCGGGACCGGTCGGTGGAGACGGTCAGCCGGGTCGCGTCGGTGTCCGGCGGCGAGCCGTACCCGATCTTCGGGCCGCTCGTCCTCCCCGACCGCCGGACCACCGAGACGCTGCGCAGGCAGCCCGGGATCGCGGAGACCTTCGGGCAGTTCAAGAACCTGACCAAGGCCGTCGTCAGCATCGGCGCGTGGAAGCCCGAGGAGTCGACCGTCTACGACGCGCTCGACGAGACCGAGCGGAGCGCGATAGCGAAACGCGGTGCCAAAGCGGAGGTTTCCGCGCGCCTGTTCGACGCCGACGGGACGCCGATGTCCACCGGACTGGCCCATCACGTGCTGGCCATCAGTGCCGAGGAGCTGCTGGCGGTCCCCGAGGTGATCGCGCTCGGCTACACGGAACCGAAGGCCGAGGCGATAGACGCCGTCCTGCGCTCAGGCATGGTCTCGACGCTGATCACCGACGCGGCGGCGGCCATCCCGCTCCTCAGGCTGGCCGAGGCTCGCCCGCCCACCTGACGCCTTCGGGCCACGTCGCGCCTTCGGAGGACGAACGCTGCCGGTACTCGCGTGTCGTCCGGCCAGTCACGCGTGTCGTCCACTCAGTCACGTGTGTCGTCCGTCCAATCACGCGAAACCGCGCGGCCGCAGTACCTGAGACACAGCGGGTTCTAACCGTCCTTGCCACTCACGAGCCCGACCGCCCTGTCCTGAGCCGACAGCACCTCGTCGCCATGCCGGAAGGCCCACTCGCCGAAAGCCTCGATGGGCCCGAGCAGGCTGGCCCCGAGGTCCGTCAGCGAGTACTCCACCTTCGCCGTCCGCCCACAGTCGCGCCGGTGGACCAGGCCGTTGAACTCCAGCCGCCGGACCGTTTCCGTGAGCACCTTCGTGCTGATCCCGCCCAGCCGTCGCCGCAGTTCCGCGGGCCGCGACGGTCCCTCGCGCAGGGCCCACAGCACGACCGGGTTCCACGTGTTCGCCATCAGGTCGAAGGCCAGCCGGGCGCGGCAATCGGCGAGGAAGACGTCGTCCATGAGACCTCCGGTAACCACTTGGTACCCGCGCCGCTTTCTACGGTCGTGTCGTAACTCGATCTTAGGGAGCGGCAATGCGTATCGGTATTTTCGGCGCTGGCGGGATGGCGGAGGCCCTCGGCGGCCGGTGGTCCGGGCACGAGGTGATGGTCGCCGCGCGCGACCGGGCCAAGGCGGAAAAGATTTCCGCCCGGGTGGGGACCTGGGCGGAGACCGCTCGCGCGAGCGAGGTGATCCTGCTCGCAGTCCCCGCGCCGTCGGCGACAGAAGTCGTTGCGGCCGCGGGAGAATCCCTCGCGGGGAAGATCCTGATCGACTGCACCAACGCGGTCGGGCCAGGCGCCGTGCTCACGATCCCAGACCAGGCCGAGCGGATCGCCGCCGCCGCACCGGACGCGCACGTGGTCAAAGCGTTCAACCTGTGTCACGTGGACGTCTGGCGGATGACTCCCCCGGTGTTCGGCGGCCGCCCGCTCGCGGTGCCGCTCTGCGGCCCGCCGGAGGCCGTCGAGGTGGTGAGCTCCTTGGTCCGCGACCTCGGTTGCACGCCACTGAACGCCGGCGGGCTCGACCGGGCGCGGCTCATGGAGGCGACCATGGCGTTCACGGTCGGGCTGTGGTTCGGCGGCCACGACGCCCAGGCTTGCTTCCCGCCACTTCCGGCCTGATTTCAGGGTCGTCCCCGATGTGCCGGGCCGGGTGCTCACGCGACTGTGTGCGGCATGGGAAAGAAGACCTGGCGGCAGCTGACCGTGTGGCTGCACGTCGTCAGTTCGGTGGGCTGGATGGGACAGGCCTTGGCGCTGTTCACCTTCCTGGTGATCAGCCGCACCACCGACGACGGCGCGGTCCGCGTCGCCGCGACGTCCATGGCGCACGAGATCGACTCGCTCCTGCTGGCACCGCTCGCCAACGCGTCGGCCTTCACCGGCTTCATGCTCGCCGCGGCGACGGCCTGGGGGTTCACCCGGCACTGGTGGGTGCTGGCGAAGTTCGTGATCACGCTCGTGCAGCTCTACGCCGGGATCTTCCTGCTGTCGGGTGCTTTGCGGGACTCCGTCGTGGCGGCGCGGGCCGGTGATCCGGAACCCGCTCCGCTGGCACTGGTGGCCGGAACGGCGCTGATGGCGAGCGCGTTGGCCTTCCAGGCCTGGCTTTCGGTGGCGAAACCGTGGGGCAAGGCCCGCACCGGCCCGAAGCTGCCGGTGGCGCCGACGTGGATGTTCGTCGCCGCGGTCTTGGCGCCGCTCGTGGACATCACGGTGGGCCTTCTCGTGGGCTACCCGTTGCCCGCGCTCTCGCTGATCGTGCTGATCGTGCAGCTGGTCCGGCGCCGCCGGGAGCTCCGCCCGGTGCCCGTCCGGCGTTCCGTGAAGGCCTCCTTGAGGGACACCAGCGCGCCATGAAAGGTCCTTTCCTTGCAAATTTCGCAAGGAAAGGACCTTTCATGGCGCGCGTAACGGTGTAAGCGCGGCCTGAGTC
>NZ_JBHXJK010000241.1:0-7547 GCF_042723255.1 Amycolatopsis thailandensis | reverse complement strand
CATCCGGGTGATGGGTCGGGCTCCGGCGCCGAGGCCCGTGTCGCGAAAGCCACTTTGGGGACATCAGGAGTCGCGAAAGTGGCTTTCGCGACACCTGGACCGGAGGGAGCAGGCGGGCCATCCGGCGGGGCCGTCTGCTCGCCCTCCACCGCGTTGCGAAAGCCAGGAGGCGAGTCATCACTCACGAGACCGGGTTCAGCGCGGGAGCATCGGCATCACGTAGTAGGTGAGCTCCACGTCGCCCGGCTCCACCGCGCGGATGACGCAGGCCCGCATCCCGGGCTGGATCTCGAGCCGCACTCGTTCTCCCGCGAAACCCTGCAACGCGTCCAGCAGATAGCGCGCCTGGAACGAGGGCGACGTCCGGCCGCCGGAAACCTCGGCCTTCAGCGTCTCCTCGGCCTCCCCGGTGTCCTGCTTCGAACTGGCCAGCCGCAGGTGCGAGTCGCCGACCTCCAGCGTCAGCACTCGCCGCTCGTCCGCGTAGACGCCCACCCGGCGCACGGCGGCGGCCAGCGCGTCGGCGGAGACCTCGACCGTTGTGTCCACAGTGGACGACTCGATCAGTTTCTCGGACAGGAACCCCGCGTCGAGTACGGCGGTGGTGACGGTGACGCCCGCCCAGCTCAGCCCGAACCTGGTCCCGTCGCCGTGCAGGCCGACGGTGCCGCGCGCCTGCTTCGCCGTCTCGGCGAGCAGGCCGGCCGGGACGAGCGCGTCGACAGGCTCGCCTTCGGAACGCAGGGGAAGGGTGGCCACGGCCATCCGGTACCGATCGGACGCCGTCAGCCGCAGCTCACGACTGAAGCTCTGCACACGGACGCCGGTGAACATCGGCAGCGCGTCGTCCTTGGCCGCCGTACCCGCGACCGTCCGCAGCGCCGACGCCAGTGCGGCACCGTCCACTTCGGACACCTTGGGCGGCATCTCCTGCAGCAGCAGCTCACTGCTCAGCAGCGGCAGCGCGAATCGGCCACCCTCCACCCGCACGGCCAGCCGTGATCCCTCGACGACCAGGCGCACCAGATCGTCTTCGAGCATGCGCAACGTCTCCGCGAGCGGCCCGGCCGGGACGAGCACCTCGCCGTCGGTGTGCACGACGGCGTCACACGTCAGGCGGACCGCTCGTTCGCTGTCGTTTCCGCCGACGGTCAGGCCGTCCCGCCCGGCGCGCAGCAACAGGCCGGAGCGGGCCGAGAGCAGCCGGGCGGCGGCGGAAACGGCGGACGAGAGGGAGCGGGTGGCGGCAGTCAGGTCCATGCCCGCAAGTTAGCGGGCGGCACCGACAAGTTCGGGCGCTTCGGCGACGGCTCCGGACGGCTGCGGGCGGAACGTGCCGCGCAGCAGCCACACCACCGCGGCGAGCGCGAACCCGACGGCGCCGGCGGCGAGGAACGCCGCTTCGTGTCCCGCGTGCTCGACGAGGTAACCGCTGATCGACTGCCCGAACGCGAGGCCGAGGGTCACCGCGGTGAGCACCCAGCCGAACGCCTCGGCCGCCGTGCCCTTCGGCGCGGCGATCTCGATGGCCGCCGAATGCGTCGTCGACTGCGGCGTGATGAGCGCGCCCGCGGCGAGCATGGCGAGCGCGAGGCCCCAGAGCGATCCCGGCAGCGCGAGCAGCGCCACCAGCGCGCCGAACCCGGCCAGCAGCACCGGCAACCGCAGGCCCATCTGGCGCGGCCACGGCCGCAGGCTGTACGCGACACCGAAGGCGACCGAGCTGACCGACCAGGCCGAGAGCAGCAGCCCGCCGATCGAGGTGTTCCCCGCTTCGGTGGCGGCCGCTGGGACGGCGACCTCGACGAACCCGATCACGGCGCCGAAGCCAAGCGCGGCGAGCGCGAGCGTGCGCATCCCGGGGCTGGCCAGCGCGCCGAGCAGTTTCCCGCCCGACGACGGCGCCGGTCCCCAGGCCCGGACCGTCGGGCTCAGCGCGAACAGCACCGCGCCCGCGATCATCGTCAGCGCGCCGGTCACGATGCCGGTGCCCGCCCACGGCGCGGCGATCAGCAGCCCGGCGAACCCGGGGCCGAGGATGAAGAAGACCTCCATGCTGATCGCCTCGTAGGAGAACGCGGCGTTCCGCGTCGGCCCGGCGGGCAGCAGGCGTGTCCACAGTGCCCGCGAAGCCGAACCGACCATCGGTTCGGTGATGCCGGTGCCGAAGGCGAGCGGGACCAGCACGAGCGTCGGAGCGTGTGCCTCGATCGCGAACACCAGCCCGGTCATCGCCAGCGCGAAGAGCAGCGTGGTGGTCAGCAGCGGGCGCGTCGGCCCGAAGCGGTCGATGAGCCGCCCCTGCACGACCGCCCCGACGGAGACGCCCACCAGCGACCCGGCCGACACCAGTCCGGCCGAGGCGAAGGAGCCCGTCTCACGCTGGACGTAGAGCAGCGCGGAGATGCCGATCATCGCGATCGGCAGGCGGGCGAGCAGGGACGCGATCACCGCCCCGCGGGATCCGGGCGCGGTCAGCGCGGCCCGGTAGTCGGCGAGGGAGGTGCGGTGGCTCTCGGCGGAAGCGGACACAGACTGGGACACGCGTACCAGTATGAACTACTTTGGTACGCGAGTACCAGATCTGCGCCGGTAAGGTTTGTCACCCCCGGCTTTTGGGTATTACGGGCCTTGAAGCAGCCGGGTTCGTCACGATCGGGTAACAGTCAGTCGATTTTGGGTCGTTCGGGGCAACAAATCGACGCAGATGGCGTCCTTGAGAGTGAAAGAACTTGTATCCGCGGCCGACGGCCGTGGATGGTTGTACGACAAACACACAGTCTCCAGCTCCCTCCGGCGTACGGGTCGGGGCCTTGTTCCGGAGGGCGGGGAGCGCGGATCGTCGGGGGATGGTCCGCGCACAGCGAAGAGCCGGTGCGCCACGTCGGGGGTGGCGCCCGGCTCTTCGTTGTGTCTGGGCCCGGATGCAATGAAGGGGCCTTTCATCGCAAAATTTGCGATGAAAGGCCCCTTCATTGCACGTGAAGCGGGGTCCTAGCGGGCGCGGCGGGCCAAGCGCTCCGGGTCCAGGATCAGGACGCTCTTGCCCTCGAGCCGCAGCCAGCCACGGTGCGCGAAGTCGGCGAGAGCCTTGTTCACGGTCTCGCGCGAAGCGCCGACGTACTGGGCGATTTCTTCCTGCGTCAGGTCGTGCGTGACCCGCAGCAGGCCGGCTTCCTGGCTGCCGAAACGCTGCGCGAGCTGGAGCAGCGCGCGCGCCACACGTCCGGGGACGTCGGTGAAGATCAGCTCGGCGACCATGTTGTTGGTCCGGCGCAGCCTACGGGCGACCACGCGCAGTAACTGCTCCGCGATCTCCGGGCGGGTGGAGATCCACTGCCGCAGCGCCGGGCGGTCCATCGTCACCGCGCGGACCTCGGTCACGGTCGTCGCGCTGGACGTCCGCGGGCCGGGGTCGAAAATGGACAGTTCGCCGAACATGTCGGACGGACCGAAGATGCCCAGCAGGTTCTCGCGGCCGTCGGGTGACTTGCGGCCGATCTTCACCTTGCCGGACTGGATGATGTAAAGCTTGTCGCCGGGTTCACCCTCGTTGAAGATGACATGCCCGCGAGGGAACTCCACGGATTCCAAGGTCTGTGCCAGCGCCTCGGCGGCTGCCGGCTCAACACCCTGGAAAATGCCCGCTCGGGCCAGGGTTTCGTCCACCTCGGGTGCCTCCTCATCGAGATACGACGTCGATCCTCATCGGTCGAGGATCGTGTCGTCGATCACTTTTCGCGTCAGTCTAGGTCGTGCGCGCGAGTTCGCTCGTCGGCACGCCGCAGGCGCGCGCGGGCCGTGAACGATCTCGCTCGAACGTGGAGCCTAACTCCGCACGCGTCGCGCGCGAAGCCTGGCCGCCTTCCCGCCCAGCCTGCGCAGCCGGAACAGCTCGAGCGCGCGCCCGATCCCGTGCCCGTAGAGGGCCCTGACCTCGTTGGGCTGCGCCTGCTCGAGGAACTCCTCGACTTCGTTCTCCTGCACCGCGACGTGCTTGAGCCTGGTCTCCACGCGTTCCATGAACAGCGCGAAGAACATGATCACCAAGGGGACGAGGATGACGAACCAGACTGTCATGAGCCCTGCCCTGGGAATTCCGAAAAATTGTGCATTACTCCAGATCCTCGCTCATGGCGTCCTCGATCGAAGCGCCGAGGTGGTGCTCTGGCGTGTCGGGCGACGACCGGCGGGTGCTCCCACTGGCTCGTCCGATGGCGCCCGTAGGCTATCGGGGTGCCTCCTGCCCTCACCAATGCCCCCCGCGCGGGGGGTGCGGGTGAAAGCCGGCTCGCATTGGTGAGACGCGCCAGGCGGATGAAGCGTTGCCTCGACGACGAGTTCCCGGACGCCCACTGTGAGCTTGACTTCACCACCCCGCTGGAATTGCTGGTCGCGGTCGTGCTTTCGGCGCAGACCACCGACGTCCGCGTGAATCAGGTCACGCCCGCGCTTTTCGCGCGCTACCGGACAGCCGCCGACTACGCCGGCGCCGATCGCACCGAACTCGAGGAGTACCTCCGGCCGACGGGATTCTTCCGCGCCAAGGCGAACTCGGTGCTCGGGCTGGGCGCCGCGCTGGTGGAGCGCTATGACGGCGAGGTGCCCGGCAAGCTGAAGGACCTCGTCACGCTGCCCGGCGTGGGCCGCAAGACGGCCAACGTCGTGCTCGGCGACGCCTTCGGGGTCCCCGGGATCACCGTCGACACCCATTTCGGCCGCCTGGTCCGCCGCTGGGGCTGGACCGAGGAGGAGGACCCGGTCAAGGTCGAGCACGCCGTCGGCGAGCTGATCCCGCGCAAGGAGTGGACGCTCCTGTCGCACCGGACGATCTTCCACGGCCGCCGCGTCTGCCACGCCCGCAAACCCGCCTGTGGCGCCTGTCCGCTGGCCAAGATGTGCCCCTCGTACGGAACCGGCCCGACCGGGTTCGAAGAGGCCGCGAAGCTGGTCAAGGGCGAAGAACGCGACCACATCCTCGACCTGGCGGCCCGCCGGTGACGAGGGTCACCAAGTTCGCTCTCGCCGCCGCCGTGCTGGTGGTGGCGCTGATCGTCGCATTGCTCACGACCCGTGACGGCCAGGCGCCGGTCAAGACTTCGGGGGATCTCACGGCCGCCCGCGCGAAGGCCGCGCTCGCGCCCTGCCCGCCGCCCGGACCGGGCGAGGTGGCGAAGCTGCGCGGGGTCGACGTCGAATGCCTCGGCGACGGCTCCCGGGTCGACCTCGCCAAGGTGCTTTCGGGTGGTCCCGTGCTAGTCAACCTGTGGGCGTCGTGGTGCGGGCCGTGCCGCGCCGAACTGCCGCTGCTCCAGGAGTACGCCGCGCAACCGGGTGCCGCGCGGGTGCTTCTCGTCCAGGTCGCGAGCTCCGGGGCCGACGGATTGGCGCTGCTGTCCGAACTGGGGGTCCGGCTGCCGTCCGTGTTCGACGGTGACGGGCAGTCGGGGCCGGCGCGGACGGCACTAAAGGTCCCTTCCTCTCTTCCGGCGACGTACCTGGTCACGGCGGCCGGCGACGTCCGGCTCATCGAGAACCCACGCGTCTTCCTGAACACTGACCAGGTGCGCGCAGCTGTGGAAGGGACACCATGACCGGCCCTCTCGTGGACCCGGAGGACGTACCCGCCTGGCTGCGATCGCTGGTCAAGATCAGCGGCGACGTCGGCGCGGAGACCTTCAGCCGGTTCAGCGTGCCGCCGGACGCGAGCTACCGGCCCGCGTCCGTCCTGATGCTCTTCGGCGACGGCCCGCACGGGCCGGACGTCCTCCTCCAGCGCCGCGCCGACACCCTCGGCTCGCACGCCGGTCAGGTCGCCTTCCCCGGTGGGGGCGCCGAGCCCGGCGACGACGGGCCGGTCGGGACGGCGTTGCGCGAAGCGGAGGAGGAGACCGGCGTCGTGCCCTCCGGCGTGTTGCCGGTGGCCGTCTTCCCCGAACTGTTCGTGCCGGTGTCCGGGTTCGCGGTGACGCCGGTGCTCGCCTATTGGCGGACGCCGTCCCCGGTGCACGCCGTCGACCCCGGCGAGACGGCCGCGGTGGCCAGGGTGCCGGTCGCCGAACTCACCGACCCGGCCAACCGGTTCCAGGTCGAGCGCAAGGGCTTCGGCTGGAAGGGGCCCGCGTTCGACGTCGGCGGGCTGTTCGTCTGGGGCTTCACGGGCGGCCTGCTGTCGATGACGCTTTCGCTCGGCGGCTGGGATCGGGACTGGGACCACGGCGACGTCCGGGAGCTTGACGTAGCGTTGGCCGAACATCAGGCGCGCGTCGACGGGCGGCAAGTGCCGGAGAAGGAGTAGTCGCCGGTGAACTGGGTCGACGTACTGGTGATCCTGCTCGCGCTGCTGGCGGGCGTGTCCGGCGCGTTCCAGGGAGTGATCATCGCCCTGCCGTCACTGGTCGGCGTGGTGCTGGGCGCGCTCGCGGGGATCAAGATCGCCCCGCTGGTCGTCGAACTCTTCGAGCATCCCGCGGCGAAGGTCGCCTTCGCGGTGGCGACCGTGGTGTTCCTGGTCGCGCTCGGCGAGACCCTCGGCGTGTGGGCCGGGCGGAAACTGCGCCAGAAGATCAACCCGGACAAGCTTTCCGGCGTCGACAAGACACTCGGCGCGGTGGTGCAGGCCGCCGTCGTGTTCGTGGTGGCGTGGCTGATCGCGACGCCGCTCACGGCCGTCTCGGGGGTGCCCGGGCTGGCGAAGTCGATCAACAGCTCGGTGGTGCTCGGCGGCGTCAACGACGTCATGCCGGAAGCGGCGCAAGGCTTCCCGAGCGAACTGCGCAAACTGCTGGACAAGTCGGGCTTCCCGTCCATTGTGGACCCGTTCCAGAAGCCGAACGTCCAGGACACCAGCCCGCCGGACACCGCGCTCCAGTCGAGCGCGATCGTCAAACAGGTGCACGGCAGCGTCGTGAAGATCCGCGGCAACGCGACTTCGTGCTCAAGGGCGCTGGAAGGCAGCGGATTCGTCGTCGCGCCGCAGCGCGTGATGACGAACGCGCACGTCGTCGCGGGCACCGACGAGGTCGCCATCGAGTCGACCTCGGGCAAGTTCCCGGCCAGGGTCGTCTACTTCGACCCCGAGGCCGACGTCGCCGTGCTCGCGGTGCCGAGGTTGCAGGCGCCGGTGCTCCCGTTCACGCCGCGTGTCGCGCGGGCGGGCGACAACGCGATCGTGCTCGGCTACCCGCTCGACGGCCCGTACACCGCTTCGCCCGCCAGGGTGCGCGGCCGGATCAACCTGCGCGGACCGGACATCTACGAGTCCAACACCGTGCAGCGCGACGTGTTCACCGTGCGCGGGCAGGTCCGCAGCGGCAACTCGGGCGGGCCGATGATCAACCCCGAGGGCGAGGTCATCGGGGTCGTCTTCGGCGCGGCCGTCGAGGATCCGGAGACCGGCTTCACCCTGACGTCCGAACAGGTGCGGCCGGTGGTGGAGACGGCTCCGTCGCTGAGCGCGAACACTTCGACCGGCCCCTGCGCGAACTGAGGTCCTTCCGCGCCCTGCGGAGTGTCATGAGGGGTGGCCCCGGGGGCGAACTAAGGCG
>NZ_JBHXJK010000240.1:0-7580 GCF_042723255.1 Amycolatopsis thailandensis | reverse complement strand
GGGGTGGGCTGTTTTTTTTTAATATCCCACCGCCGCGGGGGGGCCCGCGCGGGGGGCCCGCCGCCCCCCGGCCCTTTCAGGCGTTTCTAGGCGCGTTCGAAGATCAGGTCGTGCGAGATCCGGCCTTCGACGTCGGCGCGGTTCTCGAACTTCGTGACCGGGCGCCACTCCGGACGCGGAGCCCAGCCGCCCGGCTCGTCGGCGTGAGGATTGCGCAGGAGCGGCTCGGCCGAGCAGACCTCCATCATCTGCTCCGCGTAGTTCTCCCAGTCGGTCGCCATGTGGAAGGTCCCGCCCGGCGCGAGCCGCGACGCCACCAGCGAGACGAACTCCGGCTGCACGATCCGCCGCTTGTGGTGCCGCTTCTTCGGCCACGGGTCCGGGAAGAACAGCCGGACCCCGGCCAGCGAACCCGGCTCGACATGCGAGGTCAGCAGCACGACGGCGTCACCGTGCATCAGCCGCAGGTTCTCCACGCCGAGCTTCTCCGCGCGCAGCATCAGCTGGCCGAGACCCGGGTCGTACACCTCGACCGCGACGTAATTGAGTTCCGGCGCGGCGGCCGCGAGCTGGGACGTGGTCTCGCCCATGCCCGAGCCGATCTCCACCATGACCGGGGCCCGCCTGCCGAACCAGTCGTCGAAATCCACCGTGCCTTCGGGCAGTTCGCCGACCGTGCGGCCGAGCGACGGCCAGAGCTCGTTCCAGGCTCGCTGCTGCCCGACGGTCATCCGGCCGCCGCGTTTGACATAGCTGACCACGCTGCGCATCCGTGGCTGGTCCTCGTTTTCCACCCGCCCATTAAACGCGGGGGCTGTGTTCACCGGCGAACCCGCGTCCGCGATCACGTCGGCAGGGCGCTCGTCGGCAAACTCCGTCGCCTCGGTCGGAGGGGCGCCCTGCCACCGCGATAGCGGGGCCTTCGGCCGGGGCGGGTTCGGCTTTTGGCTGATTTCCAGAATGCGCCTTCAGCTCCGCCTGCCGGTTACCGCACCGCTTCGAACTCCCCCAGCCGCGACCGCAGCCCGGCGAATCCGCCGACCGCGATCGGCGGCGGCGTCGTACTGGAATGGGCGGGGAGGACGTCGATCCAGCCGTCGTGACGGCTGGTGTTCAGCACCGTGGTCGGGATCGAATGCCCGGAAGCCCCGCGTTCGGAAGGCATGAACTCCCAGTAGCCGGATTCACCGTCCGCGGCCCACGGCACGAATTCCCAACCGGGACGCCTGCCGAGCAGACCGGAGATCCGATCTTCGATGCGGAAACCGAGTTCCCGCGATTCGAGCCTTCCTTCCACGACGGCGCGAAGCCACCACGGCGCGGGGATTTCGCCGTGCATTCCACTGGACGCGCGGTACAGCGCGACAACGAGATCTTCGGGTGCGCGGTGCACCCAGGCACGGCGGATATCGGACGGCCGGGTCGCCGACGCCACCGTTCGGGGTAGTTCGATCGCTTGGGACCATTCGAGGTCGAGCATGGGCTCGAGTCGTGGCCGGGTACTTTCCGTGCGGGCTTTCGGGATCGTGCGTTCCACTCCCTGACCGGAATCCACCGTCAAGGATCACCTCCGGGGCCGAGAGCCGAAAAAGCGGCTCATCCCGAGCATCGCCCGGTCAGGAACAGTATGTCCGCATCCTGTGAGAGAAGCCACAGGCTCTTAACGTGGACTTAACTCCTTTGGCCGCGGTAAAAGCTCACGCATCCCTTCGATGGGTGATCATCAGCGCGATCGCATAAACAATCACGCAGATGCCGCCGAAATAAGCCAAATAACCCCACGGCCCCAACGGCGGGTCGAGTTTCAGCATCGAAACCGTCAGATCCGGCCCCGAAAACTGATTCGCCGCGAAGAACGGCATCCACTGGTAGATGTCGTCGCCCACTCGCGGAATCAGGATCACGAGACCTTCGATCACCTGCGTCCAGGCCAGCGCGAACCCGAGGGCGAACGCGGGACTGCGGAACAGCAGGCCGAGGCCGACCCCGAGGAGACCGGTCAGCAGGAAGGTCAGTCCCTGGCCGGCCACCGCGCGCCAGTCGGCGCCCGAGTGCAGTCCGAGATCCGCGGCCGGTTTGACCAGGTACGCGATCCCCCACGAGCAAAAGCCCACGAGCAGGCCGATCAGCCCCGAGAAGACCCCGACGACGACGCCCTTCGCCACCAGCGCGGGTACGCGCGACGGCACCGCCTGGAAGGTGAGCTTCATCGTGCCCCAGTTGAACTCGGTCGCCGCCGCGAGGATGGCGAGCACGAGCACCACGGTGCGGCCGAGGTTGCTCGCGGTCTGCGTCGAGGCGACGGTCGCCTGTCCCTCCAGCGGCACCAGACCGAAGAACAACGCGGTGTAGCCGATCGCGAGCACCACCGCGATGGCCGCGCACCACCAGGGCGCCCGCGTGCTCAGCAGCTTGATCCGCTCCGCGCGGATCAGGTTCGCCGTGCTCATCGCGCCACCTCCGGGACACCGGCGCCGTACTCGACGGCTTCGGCGGTGAGTTCCATGTACGCCTGTTCGAGCGAGCCGGTGAGCGGCTTCAGCTCGTGAAGGGTCGCGCCCGCGGCGAACGCGAGCTCGCCGAGGTGATCACTGTCCATTTCGGACACGATGAGCGCGCCGTCCTCCTCGCGGAACTCGGCGCCCTTCTCGGTCAGCGCCGTCCGCAGTTCGGCGAGATGCGGGCTGCGGACCCGCACGCCGAGGCCCTTCGCGCGGCCGACGAAGTCCTCCATCGTCCCCTGATAGATCAGCTTCCCCCGGCCGATCACCACGAGGTCCTGCGCGGTCTGCGCCATCTCCGGCAGCAGGTGGCTGGACACGAACACGGTGCGGCCCTCGGCGGCGAGCGCGTGCATCAGCTGCCGGATCCACACGATGCCCTCGGGGTCGAGCCCGTTGACCGGCTCGTCGAACAGCAACACCCGCGGGTCGCCCAGCAGCGCCGTCGCGATCCCGAGCCGTTGCAGCATCCCGAGCGAGAACTGCCCGGCCCGCTTGCGCGCGACAGACTCCAGGCCGACCAGGCGGAGCACCTCGTCGACCCGCTTGTCGGCCAGCCCGTTCGTGGCGGCGACCCAGCGCAGATGCTCGCGGGCCGGTCGTCCGGGATGCCGCCACGCCGCGTCGATCATGCCGCCGACCGTCCGAAGTGGATCATGCAGCTCGCGGTAGGCCTTGCCGTCGATCGTCACCGAGCCGGACGTGGGGCTGTCGAGCCCCAGCATCATCCGCATCGTGGTGGACTTCCCCGACCCGTTGGGGCCGAGGAACCCGGTCACCCGGCCCGCTTCGGCGGTGAAAGAAAGATCGTTCACGGCGAGTTTGTCGCCGTAACGCTTCGTGAGTCCAGTGGCCTCGATCATCGACCCTCCCGCCAGTGGATTGCGACATTACCAACGGGGAAAGGACCGGGCTGCCCCCCGATCGGCGGCCCGGTCCTTGTTCCCCTTTTTTCTCCCCGTCCGGATGTCCAGCTCCCCCGAGCGGACGTCCGGCCTTCTCCCCTGCGGAAGTTTTCTTACGCGTCGCGTTTGTCGGCGACGACCAGCGAGATGATCAGCAGCACCAGCGCGAAACCGGCGAAGTAGGCCAGCGACCCCGCCTGGCTCAAAGGCGCGTTCGCGGCGGCGGGACCCGAACCGGTGAGGAACCTGTCGGCGACGTGGAACGGCATCCAGTCGTAGATGTCCTTGCCGACCTTCGGGATCAGCTGGATCAGGTTCTCCACCGCGAGGGTGTAGATCAGCAGGAGCGAGATGGCGCCGGCGCTCTGCCGGATCAGGATGCCGACGGCGACCGCGATCACCGAGGCGAGCGCGAACACGACGCCGACACCGGCGACGCTGATCCACTCCGCGGTGGTGTTCAGCATGAGGTCTTCCGGCCGCATGATCGAGGCGAGACCCCAGGCTGCGAACGCGGCGATCTCGCCGATCACGAGCGAAAGCAGCGCGACGACGCCGGTCTTCGCCAGCAGTGCCGATTTGCGGTTCGGGACGGCCTGGAAAGTGGTGCGGATGGTGCCGAAGCGGTATTCGGTGGTCACCGAAAGCGCCGCCAGCACCATGATCACGGTCATGCCGAAGACGTAGCCGAACTGGGAGTTCGAGACGTCGGTGAACTCACCCGCCGGGGCGGCCCCGGCGAAGATGGCGGCGAAGCCGATCACGACCGCGAGGGTGATCAGCGCGCACCACCAGGGTGAGCGTGTGGTGAACAGCTTGATGCGTTCCACGGCGAGCAGAGTCATGGCTTTTCTTTCCTCGAGAGAGTGAGCGGCAGTGTTGGCTACTGGGCGGCGGCGACCACTTCGGCGGCTTCGGCTTCGAGACCGGTGTGGTACTCGACCGAATCGCCGGTGATCTGCATGAAGGCCTGCTCCAAGGAGCCGGTCTGCGGGCTGAGCTCGTGCAGCACGATCTGGTTGGCCGCGGCGATCTCGCCGATCTTCGCACTGTCCAAACCGGACACGATGATCGCGCGGTCCTCGTCGTTGACCTGGGCGCTCGCCTGCGTCAGCGCAGTGCGCAGCGCGGGCAGTTGCGGCGACCGGACCTTGACCGTGTTTTCGGCGGCCCGCGCCACGAAGTCCTCGGTGGAGGACTGGGAGATCAGCTGTCCCTTGCCGATCACGACCAGCTGGCTCGCGGTCAGCGCCATCTCCGAGAGGAGGTGCGAGGAGACGAACACCGTGCGGCCCTCGTCGGCCAGCCGGTGCATGAACTTCCGGATCCAGAGGATGCCCTCGGGGTCGAGGCCGTTGACCGGCTCGTCGAAGAGGAGGACCTCCGGGTCACCCAGCAGCGCGGCCGCGATCCCCAGCCGCTGCGACATGCCGAGCGAGAACCCGCCGGCGCGCTTTCCGGCGACGCTGGTGAGCCCGACGACGTCGAGCACCTCGTCGACCCGGCCCGCCGGGATCTTGTTGGACTTCGCCATCCACTGCAAGTGCGCCCGCGCCGACCGGTTGGGGTGTACCCACTTGGCGTCCAGCAGCGCGCCGACCGTCCGCAGCGGCTCCTTCAGCTCGCGGTACTGCTTGCCACCGATGCGAACCTGACCCGAGGTCGGATTGTCCAGGCCGAGGATCATCCGCATGGTCGTCGACTTTCCCGCCCCGTTGGGGCCGAGGAAACCGGTGACCTTCCCGCTCGCGACGGAGAAGGAAAGGTTGTTCACCGCCAGTGTCTTGCCGTACCGCTTGGTGAGGCCCGCTGCCTCGATCATGTCTGCTCCCCTCGGTGACTGCGAGAACAATCGTCGTCCATGTGGGTGGCCGAGCGCGTCATCCTGAGGTGCCAACCTGGTACCCGACCTGAGAAGTAGCTTGCCGTCTCCGGACGGCGTACGCGATCGGTGACACCCCTGAGAGTGACCCTGAATCGCCAGGGTTAATGAACCATGGTTCAATAATGGCATGGCGAGACCCCGCACCATCACCGACGAACGACTGCTGGAAGCGGCGGGGACCGTGATCGGCAAGGTCGGCCCGGGTTTCACGCTGGCCCAGGTGGCGGCGGAGGCCGGGGTCGCGGTCGGCACGGTCGCTCAGCGGTTCGGCTCGAAAAACGGCCTCTTGCAGGCGTTGAGCCGGTTGAACACGCGATCCGTCGTAGGGCTGATGCGGGATTGCGGCGAGCTGGCCGACCCCGTGGAGGCCCTGCGCGCGGCGGTCATCGTGATCTACGAGGGCTTGGGGACGGCGGAGACCGCGGCGAACCACCTCGGGCAGTTGGGAGTGGACATCGGCGATCCGGACCTCCGCGCCCTGCTGGGTGACCATTTCACCGCCGTGGAAGCGGAACTACGGCGGCTGACGCGGGTCGCGGCGCGTGACCTGCCGGGCGCGCCGGGGGTCGTCCGTGCGGCGCGAGTGCTGATGGGGGTGGCGAACGGGGCCGCGCTGGATTGGTCGATCCGGCCGAAGGGCCGGATCGTCGACCGAATGGGGCAAGACGTGGACGCGGTACTGACCGCGTGGAAAGGAGCGTCCTGAATGGACCGGAAAGTGGCCGTCGTCACGGGGGCGACGCGAGGATGTGGCCGGGCGATCGCGGTGGAGCTGGGCAGGCTCGGCTGGACGGTGTTCGTCACCGGCCGCACGACCCGGGAGCGGCAGTCGCCGATGAAGCGGTCGGAGACGATCGAGGACACCGCGGAGCTCGTCGACGCGGCGGGTGGCCGGGGGATCCCCGTCCGCACCGACTTCACCGAAGTGTCCGATGTGGACGCGCTGAAGGCGCGGATCGAGTCCGAAGTGGACGGCCGGATCGACGTCCTGATCGACGACGTCTGGGGTGGTGACCCGCTCGCGGACTTCGACGGGGCGTACTGGGACTCCAGCCTCGACGACGCGCTCACGCTGGTGCACAACGCGATCGACACGCATCTGATCGCGCTGCACCGGCTGCTGCCGCTGGTCGTCCGGCAGGAGGGCGGACTCGTCATCGAGGTCACCGACGGCGACCACGACGAGTACGTCGGCGCGGGAATCCCGTATTTCCTCGCGAAATGCGGGATCCGCGCGATCGGCAGGGCGCTCGGCGCCGACCTGAAGAAGTACGGCTGCGTCGGCATGACCGTCACGCCGGGTTTCCTGCGGTCGGAGGCGATGCTCGACTACTTCGGGGTCACCGAGGAGACCTGGCGTGACGCGGTGGGCAAGGCCGCCCCGGTCGACTTCGCCATCTCGGAGACCCCGGCGCTGCTCGGGCGGGGTGTCGCGAAGCTGGCGACCGATCCGGAAGTGTCGCGGTTCGCGGGCAAGACGCTGGCGTCGTGGACGCTGATGAACGAGTACGGCCTGACCGACGTCGACGGCTCGCGCCCGGACTTCGGCAAGTGGATGGCCGAAGTCCGGGAGGCGGGCAAGGACACGGCGACGGCCGACCACTCGCTCTACCGCTGAGCCCGGGCTGGCCGGGGAGTCACTTCTTCCCGGCCAGCACGTCCAGATAGTGCTGGTTGAACATGACACCGAGGACGTTGCCGAAGGGGTCGACGACGGCCGCGGTCACGAAGCCCGGACCGCGCTCGATGATCGGCTCGTACTCCTTCGCGCCCTTCTCGAGCAGCTTCGCGAAGGCGTCCTCGACGTCGTCGACGGCCCAGTTCGCGATGGCTCCGCCAGGGCCGGGCTGGGCCGTCGACGGC
The DNA here is from genome assembly GCF_042723255.1 of Amycolatopsis thailandensis. Taxonomy (NCBI): domain Bacteria; kingdom Bacillati; phylum Actinomycetota; class Actinomycetes; order Pseudonocardiales; family Pseudonocardiaceae; genus Amycolatopsis; species Amycolatopsis thailandensis. The sequence goes on along the minus strand of NZ_JBHXJK010000240.1, from coordinate 426 downwards.
CGGTAGTCGCCGCGGAGCAGGCCGAACTCGTGCTGATAGTCGCCGATCCGGAACTCGGCGTACGCCGGCTTCCCGTCATGGCCGTCGCGGACGAAGTACGGCTCGATCCCGAACAGATCCGAGTACCACTCGATCGCGGCGGCCATGTCGTCGGCGTAGAACGTGGTGGTGGTGAGACCTCGCAGCATTTCCTTCTCCTCCGGTAGTGGCACTGAGAAGAAGGATCCGCCGCAAAGTGCTCACCGAATGACCACTTTTCCGGACGGGTCTCGTGAGTGGCAAGGACGGTTAGAGCCAATCGTGTCTTGAGTACCTACGGTCCGGTGGTTTTCGCGTGACCGGATGGACGGCACCTGTGATCAGACGGACGACACGCGGCGCCAGCCGAGTCCCCGTCGCGTGTCGTCCGTCCAGTCACGTGTGTCG